>CAYPQJ010000001.1:0-76026 GCA_964412835.1 uncultured Desulfobacteraceae bacterium
GCTGTTAGTACCTTATCACCTGGTTTTCTGCTGTAAAAAACTGGAAGTTCATTTCAGGGAAAACTGGAAACTGAAAACTGAAAACTGGAAACTGCTCTTATGAAACAGTTCGGTAAAGCAAAACACATCCACTTTGTGGGCATCGGGGGCATCGGCATGAGCGGTCTGGCCGAACTGCTGATCAACCTGGGATATTCTGTCAGCGGCTCCGATCTAAAGGATTCCGCTGCCACGCGAAGGCTCCTGGAAATGGGATGTCGGGTTTTCATAGGTCATGACCGCCATAATGTTCAGGAAGCTGACGTGGCGGTCTATTCCTCAGCGGTCGGCCTTCAAAACCCGGAACTTCTGGAAGCCAAAGACCGATATATCCCGGTCATCCCCAGGGCAGAAATGCTGTCGGAACTCATGCGGCTCAAGTATGGCGTGGCCATTGCGGGCGCCCATGGCAAAACCACCACCACGTCAATGGTCGCCTCCATTCTGACGCGGGGAGAGCTTGATCCCACGGTGGTCATCGGCGGGCGCCTGGATATCTGGGGCGGCTCCAATGCAAAGCTGGGCCAGGGAGATATCCTGGTGGCTGAAGCGGACGAAAGCGATGGCTCCTTTCTAGCCTTATCCCCCACCATTGCGGTGGTAACCAACATCGATCACGAACACATGGACCATTATGGCAGCATGGCGGCCATTCGCCGCACGTTTGTGGACTTCATCAATAAAATCCCTTTTTACGGGACCGCCATCCTCTGCCAGGATAACGACGAAATTCAAGGTATTATCCCACAGCTTAAAAAGAGATACATCACTTACGGCATGAGTACCCAGGCTGAGGTCAGGGGTAAAGACCTGAAAATCGAAAAATGGGGGACCAGTCTCGAGGTTATTTACGACAATCATTCCATGGGACGTATTTCCGTGGGGATACCCGGCGAGCACAACGTTTTGAACGCGCTGGCCGCAACCGCCGTAGGCCTTGAACTTGACCTGGAAATGGACATCATCCGGGATGGTCTCACCGCACTTGGTGGCCTTGCCAGACGTCTCCAGATCAAGGGAGAAAAAAACGAGGTTCTGTTTATGGATGATTACGGACATCATCCAACGGAAATTGTGGCAACCCTAAAGACAGTAAAATCCTGCTGGCCGGAAAGGCGTCTGATCATTGTGTTCCAGCCACACCGATACACCCGAACCCAGGCCTTGCTGGATCGCTTTGTGATCGCCTTTAATGATGCGGATGTCCTTGTGGTGACACCCATTTATCCTGCGGGGGAACAGCCCATCGAGGGGATAACCGCGGAAAGGCTGGTTAAAGGCATCAAGGAACACGGACACAAAGAAGTGCTTTTATGCCCTGACCTTGAGGAAGTCGTGTCCATGCTGGAAAAAGTGACCCGCCCCGGAGATCTTGTTCTGACACTGGGGGCAGGCAACATTAACAGGGAAGGAGAACGCTTTTTGGAACGAAGTGACGCCCTTAATGACAAATAACCAAAAAGCTGTACTTGAACAACTAACGGGAGAAGGGCTCCGGTTCCACTACCCCATGCATCAACTCACCACATACAAGGTGGGTGGGCCCGTTGAAGCCCTATGGGAAGCCCGGGACCTTACAACACTTAAAAAGGTCATCCGATATCTTTCCCTTGAAGACATCCCCTATGGCGTACTGGGCAGGGGGAGCAATTTACTGGTCAAAGACAAAGGCATTGACGGCGTCATGATACTTTTAAAGGGATCACTTGCGGCAATCAAAGAGGGTACGGAAAAATCCATGGTATGGGCGGGTGGCGGCGTTCATCTCACTGATTTGATGAGCTGGTGTCGGCAAAGGGGCATGTCGGGCCTGGAATTTCTTACAGGGATACCCGGGACTGTCGGCGGGGCGGTGGCCATGAATGCGGGGGCCTTCGGGCAGGAGATCAATAAAAGGATCAAGACCCTTCAATTTGTGTTGCCCGGGGGCACACAAGTTGAAAAGAACCGTTCAGAACTCAAATTTTCATACCGTCGCCTTCACATGGAAGAAGGGCGGCTGGTGACAAACACCTGTTTCTGCCTGGACAGGGATACACCGGAAGCTGTGTCTGAGAAAATGGGCGGTTTTCTGAGAACTCGAAAACAGACGCAACCCCTTGAGTACCCGAGTGCCGGTTCCGTGTTCAAAAACCCACCCGGTGCCCCGTTTTCAACTCTAGGGGCGGGCAGGCTTATTGAAAATGCAGGGCTTAAGGGAAAGAAAATCGGTGGCGCCATGGTTTCGGAGAAACATGCCAATTTCATTGTGAACGAAGGCGGCGCCACCGCCGGGGATATTCTGATGCTGATGGATCTGGTGCGTCTTGAGGTCAAACGGATGTCGGGCATAGACCTGGAGCCGGAAATACGGGTTTTGGGGAAATAGGCAAGATCGGTCAATATGGGCAATCTTAAGATGAGAAAAAGTTCCAAAAAGCAACGGGTTCAGACGGGCAGGCACGGGGACCAGCCCCTACGCCACAACAGGCGAAAACCTTCAAGGATTCCCGTTGCAGGCATCCTTCGGAACATCGGCTCAGGCTTTCTGAAAGTCTTTCTGTTCCTGTCTGTTTTGACCGTAATCAGCTTAACCTTCGTGATGCTCTACAACTACCTGCTCACTTCTCCCTACATGAAACTGGCGCATGTGGAGATCCGGGGGGTTGATAAAGGCATAAGAAATGAACTGCTTCAAATGTGCGGGCTGACGTCTGAACAGGGATTACTGGGTCTCAAACTCGAAGCTTTGAAAAAACGAATGGAAAAGCATCCATGGGTCAGGACTGCCACCGTAGAAAGAAGATTTCCAGACACCTTGATTGTACACGCACAAAAAGAGGAACCGGTGATGCTGGTCTTGCTGGATCAGTTTTTTTACATGAACAGACAGGGACGACTGTTCAAATCGGTCTCGCTGGACGAGGAAATGGATTTTCCCATTCTCACGGGTCTCTCCAAAGCAGATCCCGACAAAATGGAAAAACTGGATCAAACTGCTTATGTGTTGAACGTGCTGAAAGCGCAAAAAGACCTTTGGTCCCTTCAAAACCTGTCCGAAATACATCTGAATAAAAATGGTGGTATCTCCTTATATTTTAATCATATACGGGCCACGATCCGCATTTCCCGGCATAACCTGGCCCGCAACATGGAAGAGCTGAAACAGGTGGCAAAACATTTAAACGAATCGGGAAAAATCAACCTTGTGACCCAGATTGATCTGAACCATGTGGATGGCGCAATTGTATCTTTTAAAGAAAATCAGGTTTGAACAAGCGGATGAGGTAATTTTTTTATGGGCATGGACATTATTGTAGGCCTGGATATCGGAACCACCAAAATCTGTGCAGTGGTGGGGGAAGTTCGCCCTGAAGGCCTGGAAATCATCGGAATGGGAAGTCATCCCTCTGAAGGCCTCAGAAAGGGTGTTGTTATCAACATTGAAAACACCGTGAATTCCATCAAAGCGGCCATAGAAGAGGCGGAAACAATGGCCGGCTGTGAAATCGGATCCGTATATGCCGGAATCGCAGGCGGACACATCGAAGGGGTCAATAAACCGGGCATCATTGCCTTAAAAGAAAAGGAGGTGACAAAAAAGGACATTGAGCGGGTCATCGAAACGGCGAGCGCGGTGGCAGTCCCCATGGACCGCGAAGTCATCCACACGCTGGTTCAGGAATTTATTGTTGATGATCAGGACGGCATCGTGGACCCTTTGGGCATGTCAGGCGTTCGCCTGGAAGCGAAAGTCCACATCGTTACGGGTGCGGTGACCTCCGCACAGAATATTATCAAATGCGCCAACAGGGCAGGACTGGATGTCTATGACATTGTACTGGAATCCCTGGCATCCAGCGAAGCAGTCCTCTCAAAAGAAGAACGTAATCTGGGCGTGGCGCTGATCGATTTCGGGGGTGGCACCACTGATCTCGCCCTGTTTTCCAGAGGCGCCATCAAACACACGTCGGTTCTGGCGCTCGGTGGCGACAACCTGACTTACGACATTGCCGTGGGTCTCAGGACACCCAAACTGGAAGCTGAAAAAATTAAAATCAAGTACGGGAGCGCCCTTTCATCCTTGATCGGCAAGGATGAAACCATTGAAGTCCCGGGGGTTGGCGGCAGAAAACCAAGAACACTCTCCAGACAAATCCTGGGAGAGATTCTGGAGCCGAGAGTCGAAGAAATCTTCACCCTGATTTACCAGGAGCTGGTCCGATCGGGATACGATGAGTTGGCCAGTTCAGGAGTGGTCGTGACAGGGGGTTCCGCCGAACTCCCGGGCGTCAGCGAAATGGCCGAACAAATATTCAACGCCCCGGCCCGTGTGGGCTACCCTGAAGAAATCGACGGCCTTGTGGATCTGATTAACAAACCCATGTATGCCACAGCCGTAGGCCTCGTTCTGTACGGCGCCAAAACCTACAAACAGAAAAAGAAGTTTCGAATTCGGGATTCCAATATTTTTCATCTGGTGATGGCCAGGATGAAACGGTGGTTTAAAGATATTGTTTAACTTTTAAGAAAAAAGGAGGGAACAATGAAATTTGAATTTGTCGACGAAATGGAAAAGGGAGCTTACAATGCCAGAATTAAGGTTTTAGGCATTGGCGGCGCGGGCGGAAATGCCATCAGCAACATGATCAATTCTGATCTCAGGGGCGTGGAATTTATTGTGGCCAATACGGATTGCCAGGATCTTGATCGATCATCCTGCACCCGGAAAATTCAGCTGGGACCTGAAATCACCATGGGGCTTGGTGCGGGAGCTGATCCGGAAATCGGCAAGAACTCCGCCGAGGAAAGTCTTCATGAAATCCGGGAAGTACTGGATAAATCCGATATGGTCTTTATCACAGCCGGAATGGGCGGCGGAACGGGTACCGGCGCCTCCCCCGTAGCGGCCCGGGAAAGTAAAGAAAACAATGCGCTTACCGTAGCTGTTGTTACCAAACCCTTCAAATTCGAAGGTGAGAAACGGATGAAACAAGCCCTGGAGGGCATTGAGCAACTCAAAAGGGAAGTTGACAGCATTATCGTCATCCCCAATGAGCGGCTCAAAACCATTGGAGAGAAAACCACCTCTTTCAAAGAACTGATCGCCAAAGCGGATGATGTCCTGCTTCAGGCCGTTAAAGGGATTTCAGATCTGATCATGAGCAGCGGCTTCATCAACCTTGACTTCGCAGATGTCAGAAAGGTGATGTCGAGAAACGGAACGGCCATCATGGGCATGGGCCGGGCATCAGGAGAAAATCGGGCCGTTGATGCAGCACAGCAGGCGATCAACAGTCCGCTCTTGGAGGATATTTCCATTGAAGGTGCGAAAGGCCTTTTGATGAACCTGACCGGCCCTTCGGATATGACCATGGAAGAAGTGGACGAAGCCTCGAGTTATATCAAAGAGGAAGCGAAGGAAGCAGAGGTATTCTGGGGTCTTGTCTATGATGACAACATGGGAGATGAAATTCAGGTTACCGTGGTCGCTACGGGGATAGACGGCTTGGAGGAGAAAAAGGCGGTTGGCCGTGTCGTGGAGCTGAATAACGAGGTTCAGAAGAAATCCGTTCAGGATTATGACAATGTGGTCAATTTGAGGAATGTCTCCATTGAAGATATTGAGGAGGAATGGACCGTAAAAAAGGATGGCGTATGCCTGGATACACCAACGTTTGCGAGAATGGGATCAAACCCGAACAATTCCCTGAAAGAAAATTTTGATAAAAAGAAAAAAAAGAGCTTTTTTGATAAATTCCGGATTAAGGACAGTCTGGATTACCCCACGTTTCTTCGAGTAAAGGCGGATTAAAGCAATAGTCCATGTGAAACCATTTGATATTGAAAGGGTTTAAAGCCCGTGTCTGATGACATCACAGCCCTTTACCGCGCCATATTGGCAAAAGAAAAGGGCACCATTCGAAAAGACTGGGGGGGGAAGCTGCCCGTTGCGTTAGCATTCCCCAACCAATATCGATTGGGCATGTCAAATTTGGGCATCCAGATTGTCTATCGGCTTCTGAATGAAAGACCGGATGTGGTGGCTGAGCGTTTTTTCCTGCCCGAAGGTCGGGAAATGGCCATCTACCTTCAGTCCAAAGGATCTCTTGTTTCCCTGGAATCACAGACGCCGCTCGGGAACTTTGATCTGGCGGCCTTCTCTATTTCCTTTGAAAACGATTATCCCAATGTCCTTCAAATGTTGAAAATGGGGAAGATTCCACTCCTTTCAGAGGAAAGAGGAAAAAATGACCCTTTTGTCATGGTGGGAGGCGTTGCTTCTTTTCTCAACCCGGAGCCATTAGCGCCCTTTGTGGATTTCTTCCTGCTGGGTGAAGCAGAGCAGAACCTGTATCCATTCGTGGATGCCTTTCTGGAATTTGGAAGAAGTAGTGTCAAACGAAGGGACGTGCTCCTGCACCTGGCAAAAAACGTACCCGGATTTTATGCACCGTCCCTCTACGACGTGGCATACAAAAAAAACGGAACGCTGAAATATTTTGTGCCGTCTGCAACAGATGTGCCGGAGAAAGTTAAGGCATTACATTCTCCCGAAGGGGGATTTACGGATACGGGGATGCCGCTTTCATGCATTACCACTCCGGATACGGAATTCGGCAGCAGGGTCCTTATGGAGGTGAGCAGAGGCTGTGGTCATGCGTGCCGTTTCTGTGCGGCAGGCTATGTTTACCGACCACCGCGGGTTTACAGGGAAAGCAAACTTAAGGAAGGCGTTAACGCAGCCCTCAACCGGTGTCCCCAGATAGGGCTGGTGAGTCCTGCCGTATCGGATGCACCGGGAATAGAAGCACTAATGGGCATGATTTGCCACAATGGCGGCCGGTTTTCAGTTTCATCCCTGAGGGCCGAAAGTCTGACCCGGGGCTTGCTGAAACATCTGAAAGAATCAGGCCAGAAGACCATCACCATTGCGCCGGAGGCTGGAAGTCAGAGACTTCGAGACATCATCAACAAGCACTTGACAGAGGAACAGATCCTTGGGGCGGTCCGCATGATCGCCGGTGTCAGCAATTTTTCAATCAGGCTTTATTTCCTCACAGGGCTTCCCACCGAAATGCCCCATGATATGAATGAAATTATCGAACTGGTCAAAAAAATCAAGCACCAGATGGTCAAGGAATCGGCGGCCAGAGGAAAAATCGGTCGCATTAAACTGAGTGTCAATTGTTTTATCCCAAAACCCTTTACCCCATTTCAGTGGTTTCCCATGGCGGAAGTCGGCTCTCTAAAAAAAAAGCAACAGCAGCTGAAAAAAACGCTTGTTAAATCCGGCGGTATTGTAGTCAATTCGGACATTCCCAAATGGGCCTATGTCCAGGCGTTGCTCTCACTTGGGGACAGACGGGTGGGTCCCATACTGCAAGGTGCTCACAAACTGAACGGCAACTGGAAAAAAGCCATGCAGCTTTCTCAGATAAACCCTGATTTTTTCGTGTACCGCCCGAAAGAACCCGATGAACTGCTTCCGTGGGATTTTATTGATCACGGGATTACAAAGAAGCATCTTAAAACAGAATACCATTTGGCACTTGAGGGCAAGTTATCGGATATTTGCAGGGTGGGAGAGTGTGTCCGTTGCGGCGTATGCCGGGAAAATATCTAAACCGAGGTAATCATAATGCTTAGAAAACTCGTGGTCGGCCCGTACCAGGCCAACTGCTACATTATGGGTTGCGATCAGACCAAAGAGGGTCTGGTCATCGACCCGGGAGATGAAGCTGTTCGTATTGTAACGGAGATCTCCAAACTGGGACTAAAAATCCGCTATATCCTCATCACCCATGGTCACGTGGATCATGTGGGCGGCGCCGGGGAATTGAAAGAAATCACAAAAGCCCCCGTATGGATACACCCTCAGGATGCGGGCGCTTTGGGTTTCCCCTCTGACGGAGACCTATTTGAAGGCCAGAACATCTCCTGGGGGAAATTCACCCTGTCAGTCATCCACACCCCGGGCCATTCCCTTGGAGGCGTCTGCTTTCATGCACCGGGAGCGGTTTTCACCGGGGACACTCTGTTTGCCGGTTCCATCGGACGGACGGACTTCCCGGGCGGCAACCACCCGCAATTGATCCAGGGCGTTGTGGAAAAGATTTTTCCCCTGGGAGATGAATTGCGTGTCTATCCGGGTCATGGTCCCCACAGCACCATTGGCCAGGAAAGAAAATTCAACCCTTTTTTCAGGGGTTAGGGCGCGATCAAACCCGGACCGTCAGGTTATCGTGTGCCACGGTAACGGCATACGGCACACCGAGGTCCGAAAGAATCCGGTCCACGGTTTTCTGCCATTGCGCCTGGCTTCCGGGGATGGGGTATGGCTGTGTCCCATGAGGCGGTTTCAAAGGGTCTTTGGGTTCGTATTTCTTGGCCATATGGTTCGCTGGATCCCCCGGAACCCTGTCCGCATCTCCCATATGGACCAGGTAGGTTTCTTTTTGGGGTTTCAGTCGTTTTATATAACCGATGGCACTCTGAAAACTCATATGGCTCGGCCGATTGTCAACAGGCTCATTGAGCCAGAAAGACTGCATGATCAAATAATCGCACCCCACCAACTCTGATGGCATATCTGGAATATCAGCAAAATCGGAGGTGTACAAAAGCCGCATGTCCGTGCCTGAACGGTCCCGCCCCTGAATCACAACCCCGATGGAACCTTTTGCAAAATTCCCGTGGTCTGTTTTAAAAGGGAAAATTCGAAATGGCCCCTGATCGAACCATTGCCCGGGTTCAATCTCCACGAACCGGATCACCCCCAGCTTTTCCAGATAGGCGAATCTGGCTTCAACCACTTCATGTGTCTTCAGGGTCAAATAAACCGGAATGGGAGAAAAATCCTCCTTTGGCAGCACCCTTTTGTATACAAAAAGCTCGTCCAGCCCGATATAGTGGTCATTATGTTCATGGCTGATCAAAACCGCATCGATTTTTTTCACCTGGTTCCGCGACAGTTGCTCTTTTGCATCGGGCCCACAATCAATGAGCAGATTGGCGTCACCTTCCGTCAAAAGGATTGAGGTGCGATCCCGCCGTTCCTGTTTGGCCCTCATTTCTTTGCAGATGGCGCAGTTGCAGTTAATTTCCGGCACACCCCAGGCGCTGCCGGTCCCTAAAAATGTGATATCCATTATTTTGTTTTGCCTCTCTTCGTTTGAAAATTCCTTATTCTTTCTCATAAAGGGCCAAAACCCCTTCCAAGGGGCTGAATTCCTTCATGAGCCGAAACCCCGGATAGCGGGGCATGATTTTGTGAAGCCCGTAAACCATATAAATGGCCCCTTTCTTTGCTTTTTCCGCCAGCATATGGGCAAATTCCTCATGCATGATCAGGTAGGTGTAAAACAAATCGAAATCGGCCAGGCCCAAACCTGTTTCATGAATGATTTGGTCATGAACCGCTTCGTCCGTCGCATCTCCCTGAAACAGGTACACATTTTCATTAGGGAACATCATTCCGGCCCCTTTCAATGTTCCCAGCAGTTCTTTTCGCAGCGGATCATATTCATCCAACGTCCATTCATCCAGTTCAACACCAACGGAAAAGCGCGTCAGATAACTGAAAAAGAGGTTGACCCTGCCATCGGCGCACCCCAGATCCAGAAAAGCACTCCGGCCGGGCATGATGATGTTCTCCGTAATCAAACGCTCCGCACAGGCCAGAAGGGTCGTCAGGTTCGTGGATCGCCTGAACCCCAGAGGACCCACGTCACCCACTTGTCTTGCGTCAAAGAACCCGGCGAGTTTTTTCAGGCTGCTTTTTGTTGGGAAGTCCATTTCCTAAAAACCGTTTTTATCCGTTCATTCAGTATGAAAAGACAGTTTATTTCCACCCCCTCCACTTCCCGAAGGGAGTTGAGAACGGAAGGTTGAATGTTGTTCGTAATTTTCCGGCACATATAGTTGATGCAGATCACATGGCGCGCCATCAGCAAACAGCCCTTTTCTCCCAGAAAAAAACAACCGTCCGGCTGGTGGCGTTCCCTCGGAAGATCCACGCCAAGAAGCCTGTTAATCAGAAGAAGCCAGGCATCATACCTGTTTTCCAACCCTTTTCCGCAGCAGGAACCGCCCTCTTCCTGGTCGCATTCCCTGCACAGGGCCACCACGCCGGTCTTATTCATCTCTTGCCTGGAAACTTTGACGGCAGACTCAAACTCAACCAAAAGACCCGCAATTTTCTCGTCTTCGAAAAAAAGATCCCGAGAACTTTGAAAACAGGATTCAGACCAGGCAATCCTTTCCTTCACGGGGCGGTTAATGGATATGGGATGTGACGGATCGAACATCACCATTTTGCCCTCCCCTAATGGTAATCAATATAATTCACATCTACTGTATCGTCACCTGCGGACATGTAACCCGATTATGGCCAGGTGTCAAGACAAACGAAAATTCGACAGGACCTCTGAAAAATGGAGCGCCTTGACAGAAAAAAAGACCGCCTTACTTTATGGATTTAAAGCAATCTTTCGACATTTTGAGTTGCCCTGTGAAAACTAAAACGTTGAGTCGCCAAGAGCATTGTGTTAGTATCTCAACCGTTGAACGGTTCTTTAGTCTTTTCTTTCATAAGGAAACCTCAAAGCGCATAAATACCAAGGGGTTCTTGAGTTCATGACGCTTTTTTTGAAGTTTGTTGTTTTTTTTGCCGTTTATCTCGTTGTACAATTTTTACGCCCTGAGAGTGCCTTTGCCTGGGGGCCGGGTGTTCACACCGCCATTGCATTGGGCTCGCTTGATGCGGCCTCTCAGCTGCTGCCATCCATCGGCAGGACCATTAAGGCCTTTCCCATTGAATATATTTACGGATCGCTTTCCGCTGATTTTTTTATCGGAAAAGGGAAAAAGAAGCGCTCAGGAGCACCCCACAACTGGGAGGGGGGCTTCAAATTCTTAAGCGACGTAAGCGACGACCGGGAAATGTCTTATGCCCTGGGCTTTTTATCACATCTAGCAGCGGATGTTATCGCCCATAATTATTTCATTCCAAACCTCATCAGCGCCTACCCGGGCAAAGGAAAGATGGGGCATCTGTTCTGGGAAATACGCTCCGACTATTTGATCGGGACCGGTTACACCAGTATTGCCAACGGCGTCCTCAACATGGACCACCAGGTGTGTGACGACCTGTTGCAGCTCCTTGGCGGAAAGAAAAGAAACCGGCTTAAAACCAAAAAACGTGTTTTCACCCAGACCGTCAAATTTTCAGACTATCTTTATACAACACGCAACCTTTTCTTTGAAACCAAGGGTACACGGGGACGCGTTTTCCATGAATATCTTGCCGTAATGGTGGACCTCTCCCGCCGCCTGGTTTACGACTTCTTGAAACACCCCCAATCATCCCCCTGCCTGAACTATGATCCCATGGGCACCCAAAACCTCCTCATGGCTAAAGGGAAACGGTCTTTCCCCCCCAGGTTCTTCAAAGCGGCTGCCACCAGCCCTCACTTCGATGTGGATGAAAAACTCCTCTACTTATGAACACCATCAGAATTCTCCCGGAGAAGGTTGCGTCCCAGATCGCCGCAGGCGAAGTCATTGAAAGACCTGCTTCCGTCGTCAGGGAACTCATTGACAACAGCATCGACGCAAAAGCCGATAGAATTTCAATCAAGATAGAAAGAGGTGGCAAAGGACTCATCAAAATCACTGATAACGGCATCGGCATGGGCAGGGATGATCTTCTCCTGTGTCTTGAAAGACACGCCACAAGCAAAATCAGAACGGCCTCGGACCTGATGAAGGTCACAAGCTTTGGATTCAGGGGGGAAGCCATCCCCAGCATGGCGGCAGTGTCCCGCATGCAAATCACATCCCTGCCGAAAAAGGCGCTTCTGGGCAACCGGGTCAGAATTTCCGGTGGAAAACTGCTGGCCATCGAGGAAGTGGGTGCCCCGCCAGGCACCATTGTCGAAATCAAGGACCTGTTTTTCAATATTCCGGCGCGGCGCAAGTTTTTAAAAACCCCGCGCACGGAAATGAACCATACTGTGGATACGGTCTTGAGGGCTGCCATGCCTTTTCCGAACATTTCCTTTCGCCTGGAAGAAGGGGAAAAAGGGATTCTTCATCTTCCCGCATCCCCAAACCCCCGGTTGCGTCTCTCCCATCTCATGGGCAGAACCACCGGCCAATCCATATTGAGTGGTGAAAGCCAACAGAAAGATCTCCATATTGCCATCCATGTCACCCCTGCGGACCTTGCCAGGAAACGGGCCGACCGATTGTTCGTTTATGTCAATGGTCGGAATATCAGAGATCGGTTTGTGACAAAAGCCATCATAGAGGGATACGGTCAGCGTCTCATGAAAGGTCGCTACCCACAGGCCCTGGTATTCATCACCATAGATCCGGCCCAAATTGATGTGAACGTACATCCCACCAAACAGGAAATTAGATTCCAAAACGGCCAGCAGGTCTTCAGAGCTATTGCCGCTGTCGTAGATAAGACCCTTGCGCCTGCTTCGCAGGTTTTTTCGGGCACCTCACAACCCTACAAAAACCAAAATACTCAGAAGCCAACACCTCCGGCGCCCGCGATCTTCGAACGTACCGAAACCTATGGTGCACCGTTTACGCAAAAACCCCGCCCAGCCCCTGAAAAAACGCCCGTTCAGTTGACTGAAACCCGCATACCTCAAATTATCGGGCAGTTGGGGAACATGTACATACTGTGTCAGATGGAGGACGGCCTTCTGATTGTAGATCAGCACGCCGCCCACGAGAGAATCGTTTACGAAACCCTCAAAAAATCCCTTCTTTCAGCCAAAACCGAAATACAAAACCTGCTGATTCCAAACGAAATGGAGTTTTCTCTGAAAGAAAAAGGGATTCTCCTGGAGAAAGGCCATGTACTGGCCGATTTCGGCATTGAGCTGGATCATTTCGGGGGCAATACTTTTTTGTTGCGAGCAGTGCCTGCCCTGCTCAAGAATGTAAACTGGCAGACACTTATTTCCGAATTTATTTCAAAGCTGGAAGAAGTCGGACCGCCTGACGGCGCCCTTATCATGGACGAAGCCATTAAAATCATGGCCTGCCATGGCGCCATACGGGCCGGACAACACCTGACGCTGACAGAAATGAAAAATTTGATGCATCAGCTCAATAACATGGATCTGCCCACAAATTGTCCCCACGGAAGGCCCATTTTTAAGGACTTCACCTATTTTGAAATGAACAAAATGTTCAAGAGAATTGTATAGATTCGCTTTTTTCTTTTTTCACAATTAAGGATCTCGGCAAGAACATCCAAAACCGCCATGTTGGACCCCAAAAAACCAAAAATCATTGTCATCGCGGGTCCCACAGCCAGCGGAAAAACCGGACTGGCCGTTTCGCTGGCCCTTTCTCTTGGCGGCGAGATCATTAACGCCGATTCCATGCAGGTCTACCGGTATATGGATGTGGGTACCGCCAAGCCCACCCTCGAAGAACGGCGCGGCGTTATTCATCACCTCCTCGATGTTGTGGATCCCGACGAGGACTTCAATGCGGCCATGTACCGTGGGATGGCCTTTCCGCTGGCAAAAGGGATTAGCGCAAAAAATACCCCCTGCTTTATTGTGGGAGGCACCGGACTCTATATCAGATCGCTATTGGGAGGACTGGTTGAGCTGCCCCCTTCAGATCCAATGCTTCGGGAATGGTTACATCTTGAATGTGATCGCAAAGGGGCACCGAAACTACACCGGAAACTGGCTGAACTGGACCCTGAAAGGGCTAAATCCATCCACCCCAATGACAGGCTTCGAATTATCAGAGCGCTTGAAATTATTCAACAGACCCGACGACCGGCCTCTGATCTCATGAAACAGCACCGGTTTGGAAACCAGGCGTTTCTGGCGTTAAAACTCTGCTTGCAGGTGGAGAAAGAACCGCTTTACGACCGCATAAACGAACGCAGTAAAAAAATGATTGCCGGCGGTCTTGTGGAGGAAACGGAGCGTCTCATGAAAATGGGGTATGGCCCTCATCTTAAATCCATGACAGCCATTGGCTATCGCCATATCCTCAAATATCTGCAAGGGGAGTGGTCCCTTGAAAAGGCAACGGAGACGCTTAAACGGGATACCCGGAGATACGCAAAACGCCAGGTGACCTGGTTTAAAGCAGAACCGGATATGACCCCTATAGATCCTGAAGATGAGACCCTGGCCGTAAACAGGATTCGTGATTTTCTGGCGGAAAGCGCTTGACCTTTTGGCATTAATTTTCTATTCCAAAGCTGCTAGTGTGATTTCTTCGCGTTTTTGAATATCGCTATGATTCGTTGGTTTTTTTTGATCGGTTAACCACCGATCTACGGAGGCAATTCAATGGGCGCTATCTCGACAAAAATGTTTTACGGAACCCTTGCCGCTTCCCTGTTGGGATTTCTTTTTATGCAAGGTTGTTTTCAGACCCCCAGAGCGCCTGAGGGAGTCCTGGATACCCCGGCCCATCATGTATCCAGCGGTTTCAAGTTCCTTCAAAAAAACTACAATGCCGATGCTCGAAGGGAATTTGAACTGGCCCTTCAACTGGACCCCTACTACAGTGCCGCTCACCGGGGGATGGGGTTGGTATATGGAAAAGCAAATGAATTCGAATTGGCATTCGGTGCCATGCGTGAAGCCCGAGACGACGCCAGCAGCGGTGAACAAAAAGCGCTGGCCTATGTGGGCTTCATGCGTCTTTATACCATGCGTAAAAAAGCGGGCTGGCTGGAACAGGTACAAGAACGCTTCAAAGATGCGTTGAGATGGAAAAGCGATCTTCCCCAGGCTTATTTTTATATGGGCATTGCGTATAAAGATGCAAATCGAATCACTGATGCGGAGCAATCATTAAATCAGGTCCTTAAACTCAACCAGTCTCTGGTAGCCGAAGCCAAAAATGAACTGACCGCCCTTCGCAAACCTGAATGAGGTGCAGTATCCAACTTGAAAGGAAAAAATATTTCCACATGACAGGGGAAAAAACCCAAAGAAAACATTTCTTTATGATTTTTCTTATGGCTTTTCTTTTTTCCAGTCTGCAATTTTCGCAGGCGTTTGCTGAAGATATGAGCGGAAAAAAGGAATGCTTCGCCATCGGAACGGGGACCATTGTCAAGGGGAACCTGGTTCAGGGGAAAAAAAACGCCATTCGTATGGCGTTGCTCAAAGGGGTTGAGAACTATCTGGTTCGATTGTTGGGAAACCAGGCTGTTGCCACACACTTCGAAAGCCTCGCAAATGAGATTATTCCGAATATAGACCAGGAGATTGAGAACTTTCATATCCTTGCGGAACAGCGGGTGGGAAACCGGTATAATGTTTTTGTAAAGATCAAAGTCAACGAAAACAGCATGGCGGAGAAACTGAGGGAAGCGGGCGTTTTTCAAACCGCCAACCGATCCGTTAAAGTTCTGTTCATGGTATCGGAAACCCGTGGGCCCGTTGAGGTGTTCTGGTGGCAGGATGCAGCCGCTCATCCGGCCCTCACCCCCATTGAGTTGGCCTTGCATGGTGTTTTCCAGGATAGGGGATTTAATCCCGTCAACCGCATCATGGATCTTCCGCCCTCCGACGTTTTATCCGGTCGATTTCCCGCCAGTCTTCTCCCGGAAGATGCAACACAATGGGGGAGGCTCTTTTCAGCAGATGTGGTGGTTTACGGCAAGAGCCTGATTTTGGATAATAAATTGGTCCTGAATTTGAAAGCCATTGATGTACAAAAGGGGATTCAGATTTGCGAGAAATCGGGATCTCAAAAAATACCCCGAGGCGCGGTGGACAGTGAAAAGATTTTGGACGTCATGAGAAAATGCGTTAACCGATTGGCAGGCGAATTATGCCCTTGCATTCTCAGGAATATCAACACGGAGCCTGAAGCGGCCAATCAACTGGATGTTACCCTGTCAGGCATCAGTCAGCCAAGGCAATTTCAAACGTTTTCTGAATTCTTGAAAGCCCATATACCCGGTGTGACAGCCATTATCCCCTCCAGAATCAGTGACGATTCAATGTCCGCCACCATTGATTTTCGAGGGGACCGGATCACATTCATCAGCCTGGTGCTTAACCATCAAAACCTTCCTTTTCCACTACACCTGGACCAAACCGACACTGACAATATCCTTTTTTACCTTGAATAGACTTTTCCTATGACCATTCCGAACTTGATCAGTATCTTCAGAATACTCCTGGTGCCCATTTTCCTGGTGTTCATCATCAACGATCGATTTCTGGCCGGACTGGTTGTTTTTGTTCTGGCCGGACTGAGCGATGCCGCCGACGGCATGGTAGCACGACTTTTTAATCAAAAGAGCCGCCTGGGATCCTATCTTGACCCTTTGGCGGACAAATGCCTTCTGGTCGCCGCGTTTATCTGTCTCACAACCATGCACATTATCCCGCTATGGCTGACGGTACTGGTCATCACCCGGGATACTTTGATCCTGCTCGGATCACTCATGCTTTTTTTAAAAAATGGGGTGTATACTGTAAAGCCCTCCATATGGGGAAAAGCGACGACTTTCCTTCAACTGACCACAGTGTTCCTGGTCCTGGTTGAAAAACACTTTCACATTTTTTCTCAATATGTATTTGTGGTTTATGGGGCAACGGGAACATTGACCGTAACATCGGGGGTATTCTATATACGGTCCTGGTTCCTCACCATGAAAGACGACTTGAAAAACCGCCAGCCACGGACCAAATGAAATTTCCCTACTTGAGCATATATTACATCTTGACATTTGCCATCTTAACAGGTAAATACAGCGGTTCATAGGCGCGTAGCTCAGGGGGAGAGCACTACCCTGACACGGTAGGGGTCAAGGGTTCAAATCCCTTCGCGCCTACCAGAAAAAACAAGGGGTTGCGGAAATCTAACGCAGCCCCTTTTTTTCGCTTTGATTTTCTAAAAAGCCTTTCGTTTCCACTCGATGAATTTTAATGTTTGGAACCCGTTCCACCTCAAAAATCAGTGTCCGCCACTCTCCCACAAATTACAGAAAGTCGCTTTTTCATCGGGACTGCATGATTTCATGACGGCCCACCTGAGCGTAATGGGAGCAATGAGCGTCGTTACAAAGGCCATCAAGATAAGGGCGGAAAACTGGTTCTGGGTAAGCAGGGGCTCTGATATGGACTTGGAGGCCATTAATTTATTGCTTAGATTCATTACGATGGTCGCAACAACGAGCTCCACCGCACCCCGGCCATTCATTCCAAAACCAACGATGGCCGATGCCCAGGGCCGATGCCCAAAGAGGGTCAGACCCAATCCGCATCCGACAAATTTGCCCAATATGGCAACCAGGGTTAATATAAAGGCAAACATCATGAAAGACCATTCATGGGAAAAATGGAGATGAAACGAGAGGGATGCGAAAAAGATGGGAACCAGAAATCCATAACTCAGGCCGAAAAATCGATCGCTGATGGCCTCATAGATCTTTTTATCCATAATCTCTTTACGGACGAACTGACCCGCTAAAAAGGCGCCTATGATGAGATGAAGCCCTGCCAGTTCTGCAAGATATCCCATGACAAGCACCGCTATGATGGCAAAGGTGAATGCCTTGCCTTCCCGGTCATGCAACTTGCGGGTAAGTCTTGGAACAACAAAATGGCCAAGGAGTATGGTGATTCCAAAAAATGCAAAGACTTTTATAATGACCAGTGAAAGGGAGACAAAGGCAACGGTTCCTGTTTTAACCAGGCCCAACATAATCGAGATGCCGATCAATGAGAGGATATCATCGGCTATGGCTGCACCGATAATGATATGTCCCAGTTCGGTGCGATTGATCCTCATGGAATGCAGAATCACGCTCTGGACGGCGATCGCCGTAATCGAAACCCCAAGGGCCACGAAAAGAGACTGGTAAACCGTACCGTCAAAGAATCTACAAGTGAAATAGCCGAGAACGAAGGGGAGAATAAAACCACCGAGGGCCACGGAAAGGCTCGGCCAAATGTGTTCCAACAATTCCTTGGGGTCCATTTCCATTCCGGTGTAAAACATGACAAAGAGAATGCCCCATTCGGCCATGAGTTCAAGCCCGGGTGATGCGCTGATAAGGCCCAATAGTGATGGTCCCAGAATAATCCCGGCCAGCAACTCGCCGAGCATGGCCGGTAAACCAAACCGGGTGAAAAAGCTTCCTAGAATCCAGGCTACGATGAGAATCAGGAGGATATTGAGTATAAGCTCGCTTGTAATCATAGCTTTTTTTCCAGAAATAGGGCTCTGCCCATTTCAGGATCCAATTGATAGGGTTTAAAACCCGCTGATTCATACAAATTTCTCGCCGTTGTATTCCCCTCCAGCACTTCCAGGGTCAGCTTACAGCACCCGGATCTCAATGCGATTTCTTCAACTTTTCCGAGCATCATTTTTGCAATCCCTTGTCCTCGGTACCGAGGAGAAACAATCACGTCATGTATATTCAGCAACGGTTTGCAGGCAAAAGTTGAAAAGCCTTCAATACTGATCACCAGTCCGGCGGGTTTCCCGTCGACAAATGCGATCACCGTATGAATATTATCCCTTTTCTCAAGTTCTTTTACAACATTTGCCTTAACGTTTTCAGAGAGTCCGACACCGCCTCCTGTGGTGCCTGTTGCATATTCATCAAGCAATTCAGCGATAAATTTCGCATGTCCGTCCGCTGTATAATTGCTTTCAACAATTTCGATCATTATTCCTAACCTTATTAAATATCATGTCTTTTCGTTATCTTTACCGGCCCAAGAGAAAGTCATGTGAATTTTAGATGTCCGCATTCCCTTCCCCAGCGGGTTGGAAAAAGAAACCTGGCTCTGAAATACTACGGAATGCTATTTAAACATAACTACTCAATAAGTCAACGGAAATTAGGGTGCTTGATGCTGGATACCGGTTCGCTCGTTACGGATTGTTTGAGGAGGAAACAAACTTGACCATTTTGCAACGAACTGTTATCTCAAAGAGTGTCATGGAGAGGGGTCATACCCGTTTTCTGAAACTGGAGTTTTTTAACCGATGAATTCAAAATATGTGCAAAAGATCGCCAATGAAATGGATCTCCGACCCAAACAGGTGGAGGCCGTACTGGACCTTCTTTCGCAAGGTGCAACCATCCCCTTTATTGCCCGGTACCGGAAGGAAGCAACCAATTCCCTGGATGAGGTGGCCATCGCAGGCATCCGAGACCGATCCATGCAGTTGGAAGAATTGGATCGAAGGCGCGACGTCATTTTAAAATCCTTGCGTGACCAGGAAAAACTGACGGATGATCTAGCAACCAAAATCCACGGGGCGGAAACCCTTGCGGTTCTTGAAGACATATATCTTCCCTTTAAACCCAAACGGCGAACCCGTGCGAGTATTGCAAGAGAAAGGGATCTTGAACCCCTGGCCAATGTCTTATTTCAACAGGAAGATCTCGATCCTTTCGTCATTGCAGCGCCTTTTGTAAATTTGGAAAAAGAAATTGAAAACATCGAAGATGCACTAGCCGGCGCAAGGGACATTATCGCTGAATGGATTACTGAAAACCAGGAAGCGCGTGCATTGATGCGGTCTCTTTTTTTAAAAAATGGCGTTGTTGTTTCAAAAGTCGATGCCTCAAAGGAGGAAGAAGGGGCAAAATATAAAGATTATTTTGATTGGGAAGAACCGCTTAAAAAGGCGCCTTCACACCGGATACTGGCCATGCGAAGGGGTGAAAATGAAGGCATCCTGACACTTCGTATTGCGCCTGAAGAGGCCCGGGCCCTTGCCTTGCTTGAATCCCTTTTTATCACCGGTCATTTTTCCACTTCCGAACAGGTGCGCGTGGCGATTCAAGACAGTTATAAAAGACTCCTGAGCCATTCCATGGAAACCGAAGTTCGGATGACTTCAAAAAAGGAGGCCGATGAAGAGGCCATTCGAATATTTGCCGGCAACCTTCGCCAACTGCTTCTCTCGCCACCGCTTGGACAAAAGAATATTTTGGCCATCGATCCCGGGTTCCGTACCGGATGTAAAGTGGTCTGCCTGGATTCCCAGGGAAAGCTTCTGCACTCGGATACCATCTTTCCCCATTTCTCCAATTCAAAAACCATTCATGCGGGAAAAACCATAGAAGACCTCTGCAATCGTTTTCATGTGGATGCCATTGCCATTGGAAACGGCACTGCCGGAAGGGAAACCGAAACCTTTATAAAAGGACTCTCTCTTGAAAAAAAGGTTCAGGTCATCATGGTCAATGAAAGCGGCGCATCCATTTACTCCGCCTCGGAAACTGGCCGTGAAGAATTCCCGGATCAGGACATTACCGTGAGAGGCGCTGTTTCAATCGGACGCAGGCTCATGGATCCCCTCGCCGAACTGGTGAAAATAGACCCTAAATCCATAGGGGTAGGACAATACCAGCACGACGTCGACCAAAAAGCGTTAAGAAAAAGTCTCGACGACGTGGTCACAAGTTGCGTCAACAGGGTTGGTGTGGAAGCCAACACTGCAAGCCGACAACTGCTGACGTATGTATCCGGATTGGGCCCACAACTGGCGGAAAATATTGTTCGCTACCGTGAGGAAAATGGGCCCTTTGCCTCTCGAAAAGCACTCATGAAAGTTCACCGCCTTGGCGCCAAAGCCTTTGAACAAGCCGCCGGTTTTTTACGCATCAGTGGCGCTTCAAATCCGCTGGATAGCAGCGCCGTTCATCCCGAAAGCTATCCCATTGTTGAAACCATGGCCCATGACCTTGGCTGCTCTATCCGGGACCTCATGGAGAATGGGGCCATTCGCAAAAAAATTCACAAGGAAAAATATGTCACCGAAGCCGTAGGCTTACCCACATTAAACGATATCCTGAAGGAGCTGGCCAAACCCGGGCGTGACCCAAGGGATCAGTTTGAAAATATCGCTTTTAAAGACGGTATTGAAAAAATTGAAGACCTGGAAGCGGGGATGACCCTGCCCGGTGTCATCACCAATATTGTCGCTTTCGGTGCCTTCGTGGATATCGGTGTTCACCAGGATGGACTTGTTCATGTCAGCCAGATGGCGGATCGATTTGTGAAAGATCCCAACGATGTGGTCAAAGTATACCAGAAGGTCAACGTCAGGGTGTTGAATGTGGACCTCAAAAGGAATCGGATTTCCCTTTCATTAAAAGGAAAAACTCATGCCAATTAATACCGATTATCTCGTCATAGGCAGCGGAATTGCCGGCCTGCGTTTTGCGCTTGATGCAGCCAAAACAGGGACAGTAGCCATCGTGACCAAAAAAGAAAAGACCGAAGGCTCAACCAACTATGCCCAGGGAGGTATCGCTTCTGTTCTGGATCCCGATGACAGTTTCGAACTTCATATCAAGGATACCCTCACATCTGGAGACGGCATCTGCCACGAAGATATTGTCAAGATTGTCGTACAGGAGGGGCCTCAGCGAATTCATGAACTGATATCTTTTGGCGTACACTTTTCCCAGCAGGAAGGTCAAAAAAAAGTATTCGATCTTGGCCGCGAAGGCGGTCACTCCAAACGACGAATCGTTCACACCAAGGATTTGACCGGCCGGGAAGTTGAAAAACGATTGCTTGAACGCGCCGAAGAAAACCCGAATATTCAGATTTATGAAAACCACATGGCCATTGATCTCATCAGCAAATCCACCCTGGTTCGCCGTGGCATTGTTGCCAAAAAAACAGATCAGAGCTGTTGGGGCGCCTACGTTCTGGATTCGGAAACAGGCGCCATCCTGACGATCCTTGCAAGGATCACGGTCCTTTGTTCCGGCGGTGCCGGCAAGGTGTATCGCTATACCAGCAACCCTGACATTGCCACCGGGGACGGGGTCGCCATGGGCTTCCGGGCCGGGGTAAAAGTGGCCAATATGGAATTTGTCCAATTCCACCCCACTTCCCTGTATCACCCGCTGGCCAGGAACTTTCTGATCTCCGAAGCGGTCAGGGGCGAAGGGGGAATCCTCCTGGACAAAAAAGGGAATCGGTTCATGGAATCCTATCATCCCCTGAAAGATCTGGCCTTCAGGGACGTTGTGGCAAGATCCATCGACATGGAACTGAAAAAAAGCGGTGACACATGCGTTTATCTTGAGATCAGCCACAAAGGCAAAGACTTTATCGTCAACCGTTTTCCCCACATTTATGAAACCTGCCTCTCCTTCCACATCGACATTGCCAAAGAACCCATTCCCGTGGTCCCTGCCGCCCATTATATGTGCGGCGGTCTCTTGACCGATGAACATGGTCATACCAATCTTAAAAACCTCTTTGCCATCGGTGAAGTGGCCTGCACAGGATTGCACGGCGCAAACCGGCTGGCCAGTAATTCACTGTTAGAGGCGCTTGTCTTTGCCAGGCGTACTGCCATTAAAGCAGCCCAGGAACTGACTGCCGGAAAACAGGAGGCTTTTCCCCGGGCACCGGAATGGGACCCCGGCAGTGCAACGGACAGCGAAGAGTTGGTGGTTGTTTCTCACAACTGGGATGAAATTCGGCGTTTTATGTGGAACTACGTGGGCATTGTGAGGACCAACAAGCGTCTGGCCCGCGCAAAAAGACGCGTGGAGATCATTCAGGAGGAAATCAAGGAATACTATTGGGACTTTCTGGTCAACCAAGACCTTCTTGAGCTCCGGAATCTTGCCCTTGTTGCGGAACTCATTATCACGTGCGCCTCCCTCAGAAAAGAGAGCCGCGGTCTTCATTACAACCTTGATTATCCCTCCAAGGACAATAAATTCTGGCGGCAGGATACGGTTATCTGGAAATAGGGCAGAGAGAAGATTTTGCGAAATAGGGCATGATGGTGTTGCTCGGGGCGGGATGCGCCACAAGGGCTCACTCAGGAGCCCTTGTGGCTATGCAAAAAATCAGAAAAAGTTAGTCGTGAAAATCCCTCTCACGCATAAATCCGAATACCTGCAGTGCCGTTCTAATGGCCACAAAGGTGATCCCCCCACCGATGAGCCCCAGCGCCACGTACAGCAACCCAAAAAAAACCGCATACTCAATGTTCCATTGCCACTCAAAGGAAATTGGTGTCATGGTGTTCTCCCTAATTAGGCTATTCGCTTTTAGCCGTTAGCTATTCAACCGGTAGCGGGTTCAGTTCAGTCTCTTTCGGGAACATGGGTAGATACCGATAGGCCAGGGAAAAAACCAGAAATCCATAGCCGATCACCGCCAGACCAATGCCCCATTCCTGCCACGTGGGAAGATAACCCCAAAAGCGGTCAAACGGCATCACCGGAACCGCCAGGGTAACAATAATAAAAAGAAACCGGTTCAGCACAATCCCGGTGCAGTTCAACAGGCTTGCAAGAATAAGCCACCCTTGGCTTTTTCTACCGGCCGGCGTCAGCAAAATAATGGCAGGAAGGAATCCGCAAAATATCATCTCTGCGACGATCAGCCAAACGCCATAGGGGCCTTCGTTGAAAAAATCCATAAAGGTCAGACCGGCCCTGGGAACGACCCCATATATCCAGCCCAGGTAATCGAAGGTCTTCAGAACCATATACAGGGCAAGAAGCCAGCCCGACATTTTAGCCAGAAATTGAATGGCATCGTCCGGAACCAACTTTTTTCGGCCCAGAAACTCCGCCAGCTTAGTACAAAGGATCGTAAAGCAGGGACCACAGGCGATGGCGGAGAGCACAAAGAGGAAAAAAGTCCAAGGCCAGATATAAAAGCCTTCCCGAGCCGCAAAGGGCCTTGCATACATAACACCGAACATCCCTCCCAGAGATCCCTGGTGAAAAAAAGACAGAAACGTACCGGTTGCCGCAAAAACCGCCATGATTTCGTGGAGGTTATGACCCAGCAGCCTCAATTCTTTGACCTTTGAAATTTGTCTGTTTCCAAGAATAAGCGGAATGAATTCAATGGCCAGAACGATCAGATAACAGGTAATACAGAAGGACACCTCCACCAGCATGGAGTGAATGTTGGCATGCCAGAAAATGAACCAGCCCCTCACAGGCTGACCGATGTCGATTCCCAGCATGGCCATGGCACCGGAATAGCAGATAAACCCAATGACAACAGCCGTATTGATGATGCTTTTCAGTTCTTTGCGGCCGACAATGTAGGTCAGAAATCCGGTAAAAAACGCACCGGCTCCCAAACCAATAACCGCCAGATCAAAAACGATCCACAAGGCAAAAGCAAACACATTGCTCATATTGGTCTGGTTTAAACCCTTCCAGAGACACAGAACTGCCGAAAGGCCGCCCCATGCCAGCAGCGCCAACCAGGGCAGGGTCCATAGAAAAAAGACCCCCGGGGTACATCTTTTAACGCCATGCGGTAACAATGGGGAATCCATTACTCATCCTCCTGACATTTTATGGCATGTCATTTTTTTGATCCTTCCGTTGCTAGAACCGGTCGCGACCCGGCTTGGTGGACCATTCATCTTCAGCCCACGTTCTGTTTACGACGGGCTCATATTCGCCGGGCAGGAAATTGTCAGCCAGCCTGCGCACCCAGTCCCTGCTGGAAAGGTAGTATACCTTCGGTTCCGTCCCCAGACGTTCAAGAAGTCTGAAGGCGTAAGGGTGCTTGATCAACTGCGAAACCTTGTGCTTCGAATTGTTTAAATCCCCAAAGGTGATGGCTTCAGCCGGACAGGCTTCAGTGCAAGCCGTTATATATTCCCCTTCCTCCAGCTCCCTGCGGTCTTCTGCGTAGGCCTGCCTTTTGGCCCGCATCAGCCGATGATGGCAGAAGGTGCACTTTTCCACAACGCCCCTCATCCTGGGAGATACCTCGGGCGTCAGATAGCGATCCATGCCCTTATCCTGTGGGAATACATCCCACCAGTTAAAATACCGCGCGCCATAGGGACACGCCGCCTGGCAATACCGACAGCCGATGCATCGGGTATAGATCTGGCTGACAATACCAGTATTGAAGTCCAATTTCGTTGCAGTGGCCACACACACGGAAACACACGGTGGGTGATGGTCACAGTGCATGCACGGACGGGGAAAATAACTCACCTCCGTATGGGGGAATTTCTTTCCATTGGTTATTTTATAGAGATTCATCCAGGTAATGGTACGCTCTTTATCGGTCTGGTCGGCCCTTACCGCAACATTGTTTTCCGCTGCACAGGCGACCATGCACGTTCCACAACCGGTACACTTGTCAAGATCGATGACCATGCCATATTTTTGACCGGAATGCTGCACGGTTCCATGACCGGCGTCAGGCTTCCCGTGGTCATTTGCTTTTTTCATGAGCTACCTCACCTAAACCTTGATTAACTTAACTGGCGTATTCCACCAGAGCGGGTATCCGCTAACCGGATCGTTTAAGGCTTTGACGATATTGTTCGGGTTAACCCCTTTACCCTTCTGGTATTCATCGTAAGCCGTGTGACCAAAGCCAAGCGGCATGTAGACCCTTCCCGGCATTGCACCCTCAAACAGGTCAACCCGAACCTGCAACTGCCCCAAAGGTGACTTGACAACTGCCCGGTCTCCCTGGTGCAGTTTATATTTGGCAGCTGTTGCGGGATTCATGGCAGCGAAAGATTCGTTTTTCAAAAGCTGACCGGCAAAAATGGTCTTGTAGAGAAAGGGTGGTGTGGGAATCCATCCGCCGGAGAGATTGATCATCTCGTAGGGAACCATGAACAGGGGATATTTGGAGCGATCCACACCCAGTTTCGGTGCCTCATAATGTCCCATGAGCGCTTCAACGCCGGCAACGCGAATACCCATTTGATCGAGCGCTGCTTTTTCAGATGTCTGCCGTGAATTTTCCGAAATAACCTGCTGCAGTTTCTGGCTGACAAACTCAAATTTTCCGCTGGGGGTCTCGAAAAGGCCTTGCCATGATGTGGCAAGTTTCACCGGCCGATACCACATGCCGCCGGATTTCATCGCCTCCCACATCTCATCAAAAGAGCTATAGGACGGTTTCTGACCATTTCCGAAGGCTTTAAATTTCCAAGCCGGATTTGAAGAATCATATCGAACAAGCCCACCGCCCGCATCAAAAAGGCCCTTTGCACGAACCTGAAGCGCTTCTTCAAAATTTTCCCAAGGGAACGCACTGCCGGTTTCATCACCCACAGCCTTGGACAGGGAAATCACCACATCGCCAACATTTTGCGTGTTGTTGATGGGTTCAACCACCGGTCTCGAAAGCCCATAAAGGGGATACTGCAACCCCACAGGCCAGACATTGTCCTCCATCTTTTCAAGATAGTTATGATCCGGCAAAATCAGATCCGCCATGTTGGCCGTTTCATCGCGGTATGGTGAAAAACTCACTATGAAGGGGATCTTTTCCAGAGCATTCTTGAAACCGCCGCCATCAGGAACGGTAAAGAATGGATTTGCTGAAAACACGAGAAGGGTATCGACTGGAGATTTGGCACTTTTGTTAATGGCATCGGCAAAATGGTTGATAAGGCTCTGAGCGAAAGGATATGCAGGCGTTCCCGCGCCATCAATACGCGGCTTTTTAAGGCCGTTTGCCGCCACTTCATCGGGCTCAAAGTCGGGAAGGGGTGACAGGGGGAGCGAGCTTGGGAGCAAAACGCCTCCCGGTCGATTTATCCGTCCCGCAACGGCATTGAGACTTTGAACCGCCATAAATTCATAAAGGCTACCGTTCAGGTTGTTTTTCCCTTTTCCGTAGATGGCAACAGGCGCCTTTGCTTTGCTGAAAGCATCCGCCAGGGCGATAATGGTTTTCGCATCAACTCCGGTAATCCTTTCCACCTGGGCGGGGGAATATTTTTTCAATACGATGGTTTTAAAACCAGGCTGATTTTGACCCTCTGTAGACGTCAGATCATTAAACCCGTAGGTGAACCCGTTCACAAACCGCCCATCTATACGTCCCTTTTTGATGAGAACATGCACAATTCCCAAAGCCAGGGCCCCGTCGGTTCCCGGTCTGGGCGCCACCCAGAAGTCCGCTTTGGATGCGGTATTGGATGCCCGGGATTCAATCTGGACCACCTTGGTTTTACGTTTGGCCGGATTCGCGTCATGCCACATGCCCCACGCATTCATGACCCGGCCGGGAGCACCCCAACCTTCCAGCAGCCCTGCACCGAAGCTCAACACATAATCGGCGTTCTCCAGATCGTAGGCCATGGGGTTTGATTTTCCCAGCATCAAAAGGTTACCCGTTTCATAGGTATCTATAATCGAAGCCGGTTTTATATAATTGGGGCTTCCAACCGCTTGCATGAACCTTTCGATCAGCAGGGATGTGGTCGTACCGGCAACATTTCCGTCAACGGCAGCAATCGCCTCAGGCTTTCCGGCCTTTCGCAGGGTTGTGATTCGACCCGCTAAAATATCATAGGCCTCACCCCAGGTGATGTTGACAAACTCGCCTTCACCCCTGGCCCCGACACGTTTCATGGGGCCGGGAAACCGCATATCGTCGTCGTAAAGCAGTTGAAGGCCTCCCATGCCAACCGGGCAGATGCCACCGGGATTGATGGGATAATCGGTACGGCCTTCAATCTTCACAGCCCTCTCGTCAATCTTTCTGACAGAAATACCGCACCCGCCCGGGCAAAGGTTGCAAACGGTGTTTTCTTCCGTAACGGCACCGGTGGACGGAACAGGCACCCACGGCCAGTTCTGGGTCCATATGGCGACATCATCCGTAAGCTTCCAGGGTAGCGGCGTGACCTGAATTCCCGCAACCCCGCCGACGACAGATGCGATGAAATTTCTTCTGGTTATTTTCATGGTCATCTTCCCCTTATTTGTGACACACGAAACAAGCGTTATTCTGTTCCTGTCCCTTTTCTGTGTGGCATTGGGCACAGTCATCCATCTTCATACGATCCGCATATGTTTTGTTCAAATAAAGCCCCGAAATATTTTTTCCCCAGATGTTGATGCTGTAGCCTGTTAACCGGTTTTCAACATACAACGGCAGTTTTTCGTTGCCTGCAAAATTCCCATGGCATGCGGCACACGCCATTTTCCCCATCTTCACATGGGCAATATGGGAAAAATAAACACAGTCGGGCTGCTTTGAATAGACCAACCAGGGAACTTCCTTTTCATGCCCCACATAATCCACCAGAAAGGCTTTTTCCTCCGGCGTTTCCCCCAAGGGAGACTCGGGATCATCATGGCATTCTGTGCATTTTTCCAGTTTGGGAATGCCCGCAAAGCTACCGTCTTCTCGAAAGCTGTGACAGCTTTGGCATTTTTCCTCGGGCGTATCCCCTTCAAT
Source organism: uncultured Desulfobacteraceae bacterium (assembly GCA_964412835.1). Classification (GTDB taxonomy): domain Bacteria; phylum Desulfobacterota; class DSM-4660; order Desulfatiglandales; family Desulfatiglandaceae; genus NaphS2. Next base: position 28,242 of record CAYPQJ010000001.1, read on the forward strand.
GCCATCCACCACTTCCGAATCAAGGTGCAATGCGTGATTGAAATTGATGGGCTGCGGTTGCTTGGAATAGAGTATTGCGGGGAATACGGCCCAACCCACAATCAGTGCGCCGATCAGGCCTAAACCAAAAAAGCTGACGTCCTGAACTATAAGACTGAGGTTTATCCACTTTGGGACCAGGCCACCATTGGACGATTGGGTTCCGTTTTCAGCGGAATTCGATTGGTTTTTCATGGTTGTAAGCCTCTTGCATCCGGTTATGAGTTCAATAAATAAGGGGCAAACAGTTTCGAGTATTTACCTAATTGGTCCTCATTTTGTCAAGTGAAAAACTGCACAAAAAACACGGGGTTCTCCTGCCGTAAACTTTCCCTGCATTCGCCTCAGGGGAACATTCAAGGGAACACTAAAATCTTCTTATTTTTTTCCTCCGCCTTTTCGCGGCCTTGGCCTGTTTCTTTTTTTTCTGAACACTCGGTTTATCATAAAAACGTCGCTCTTTGATTTCCGAAAAAAAACCTTCTTTGGTTAACTTCCTTTTTAAATCTTTGATTGCCTTTTCAATCTGATTATCACGAACAATTACTTTCATAGAGACATAACCTCATCTTTTAAAAAATTCTCTGGTTCAAAAAAAAACACCTCACAACCAACAGAGATGCTTTTCCTCGCCTTCAACAGCGGACGAATTCAAATTTTTCATCATTTATATATGGAGCACTGTCACATCAAAATCGGGTCCACCTGTTGGATATGCGATGAAAGTTCAAAAGCTCTCTTATGTTTGGGGGGCATATAGCATCTGCCGGGACCGTAGGGCCTCGCAACAAATAACGCCACTGATAAACCTACGGCCATAATAAATCACCCCCTTTGCGCGAATTACATCTTTCATTTTACTCAGCTAAGCAACATAATTTTATAAAAAAGTTTTGTCAATCTTTTTCGATCTCAGGGAAAGAGCGCCAACCTTTTCCCAAAGATGTCGTGGCCATCTCACCATTGACACACTATGGGAATTACCCTATAGTTTTCCTCCAAAAAGCAAGCTCACCCCACTGAATTTCAGTCTCCCGAATATGATAACCGCTGGAGCAACTCATGAAATCCGATATCTTTTTTATCAACGGCCGGGTGGTTAATGTATACTCGGGAGAGATCCTGCCGCACAATGTGGCGGTTTCAGGTGAAAAAATCTGCTATGTGGGGCCATCAGAAGATCTGATGGGCCCTGAAACCGAAGTCATTGATGTCAGGGGATCCTTCATCCTTCCCGGTTTTTTTGATGCTCATGCCCACGCCGATCTTTTCTATCATCCGTTCTCCTATGCGGCCCAGGTGGTTCAAAGGGGAACCACCTGTTTTTTTAATGACGGCCATGACCTGGCAAATGCCATTGGCGCCACGGCATACCTGAAAACCATGAATCAGCTCTCAAATGGTTTCCTCAGTGCTTACGCCGGTATTCCCGCGACAGCACCCCCCTACCCGGACGTTGAGGGGGGCGAACTCTGGTCTGATGGGGATCTTGAAAAAGCGTATGCGTTTGATAATATCCTGTCCCTCAGTGAAATTACGCCATACCTCAGGTTGATCAATGGCGAACCTGTCTTAAAAAAACGTATTCGAGTGGCAAGGGAGAAAGGACGTCTTGTGGAAGGCCACACCACCGGCGCCAGTTGGGAAAAACTGAATGTCCTGGCCATGGCGGGCGTCACCTCCTGCCATGAATCCCTCAAGGCGGAAGATGCCATGGAAAGATTGCGGCTGGGGTATTATGTGATGCTGCGCCACGGTTCCATCCGGCAGGATCTGCCGTATCTGGCGGAAGCGGTCCATCGCTCAAAAGAGTTTGATACCAGCAGAATCATGCTGGTGACGGACGGCATCTTCCCGGACCATTTGATTTCCTGGGGTAATATGGACTGGGTGGTTGCCGAGGCTGTAAAGGAGGGCATCGATCCCGTCCGGGCCATACAGATGGCCACCATCAATCCGGCGCGCTATTTTCGGCTGGACCACCTGGTGGGGGGGATTGCGCCGGGACGAATGGCGCACCTTCTGGTGGTGGATTCCCTCGAAAAACCGACGCCCAGGTTGGTTTTATCCCGCGGGGTCATTGTAGCCGAGGACGGTGTTCTGTCCGTTGCACCATGGCCCACCCCTGAAGCGGACATGGGGGATCGGCCTTTCAATACAGGGCCTCTGAATGCGGAAACGTTCCAAGTGGCCTGCCGCGAATCCCTTGGAAAAGTCCCTGTGATTAAGATTGTCGACCAGACCGTCACAGCTTTGGCTGAGATCCGTTTGGGGGAACGAAACGGCGTTTATCAACCGGAAGAAGACATCCTCACCGCGACTTTGATCAGCCGGGACGGGAAACTGAGAGGGCAGGGTTTTGTGCAGGGTTTCTGTTCAGGATTGTCAGGACTGGCCTCCACGGTGGCCCACGAAACCCATGGGCTTCTGGTGATAGGCCAACGGGCGGCGGATATGGCACGGGCGGCTGAAGATGTACTCAGGATGGGCGGCGGGATCTCCATGGTCCGGGATGGCGTCGTTCAAGCCCGGATTCCCCTTCCCGTGGGGGGCGTCTGTTCTCAGAAATGTGTACCGGATCTGGCGCAGGAAATTACGACCTTTCACAGCCTGTTGGCCGATGCCGGATGTATGTTGACCTATCCACTCTGGACCCTCGGGTTTCTCACCTTTACATCCGTATTAAAGGTAAGGCTTACTTATCGGGGGGTATATGATATAAAGGCTGAAAAGATTATTTTTTGATAGATTAAGGAGCTTGTTCATGAAAAACCAATCGTCAAACCCGGAAAATGCGGTGACCTATCAATCAAAGGACTTTATAGGTACCATAACACTTAACAGGCCTCTGAAGCGAAATGCTTTAAACACAAACGTGTGGGATGCGTTGAATCAGGCCATCGAAATGGCTGAGCAGGATCCCGAGGCAAGGGTTATCATGGTTCGGGGAAAAGGAAAATCCTTTTGTGCAGGCCTGGATTTGAGCCCGGAAAATGAAATATTCACCTCATTTAACAAGCCGCCCGATGCGTCCCAGAAGGTGTGGTTCTTTGAAGAAGTAACCCGAATACAGAAGATTCATACGCGACTGGAAAGGATTTCAAAACCCACCATTGCGGTGATTCAAGGGCATTGCCTGGGGGCGGGACTTGAATTGGCGTTGTGCTGCGACATTCGCATCTGTGAACGGGGAACGGTCTTTGCCTTGCCGGAACCTAAACTGGGTATTATAACGGATGTGGGAGGTCTTCAGCGATTGCCGAGAGTTGTGGGAAAGGGTCACGCCAGAGAAATTGCGTTTCGAGGTCACCGTTTCGATGCGGGGCATGCGAAAAACATCCAGCTGGTAAACCACGTTTACGATGATCTCGAGACCCTTGAAAAAAAGGCCATGGAAATGGCGGAAGAAATCGCCGGCAATCCGCCCCTGGCCGTGCAGGGCGCCAAAGAAGTTATGTGCTTTGATGAGGAAGCAGGCTTGGAGGAATCCCTTCATTACAATGCGGCCCGATCCAGCATGATTATCCCTTCCAAAGATCTCTTTGAGGCGGTTTCAGCTTATATGGAAAAGCGAAAAGGCAATTTCAAAGGGGCATAATGCGCATTTTCATTTTGATTTTTTCTTTGTTTTTCCTGTAAACTAAAAAATTCAAGGCGGCTTGTCTGCGCCAGGATTTTTTTGGAGAGGACCATATGAAGCAGATTAATGTTGGGATCATTGGATTTGGAACCGTGGGCGCCGGGACTTTTGAGGTGCTGACCACAAACCGGGAGATTATCACAAACCGGGTCGGGGCCGGGGTGGTCGTTCGAAAAATTGCGGACCTCGATATCGAGACGGATCGCGGACTTCCGGAAAAACCGAGCATTGATATCCTGACCACCGATGCCATGGATGTCATTTCGGACCCTGAAATCCATGTGGTGGTTGAGTTGATGGGTGGCCTTGAAAAAGCAAGGGAATTCATTTTGAAGGCCATGCAACAGGGCAAGCATGTGGTTACAGCCAACAAAGCCCTTCTGGCGGAATTTGGACGGGAAATATATCAGGCGGCAGAACGATACGGGGTCACCCTGGCCTTTGAGGCCAGTGTCGGTGGCGGTATCCCCATTATCGGTGCATTAAAAACCGGGCTTTCCGGTAACCGGATTCAGACCTGTATGGGCATCCTGAACGGAACTTCAAACTATATCCTCACCCGGATGGCCCGCGAAAACCTGTCCTTTGAAAGCGCTGTAGCTGAAGCCGTGACCCTGGGCTTTGCGGAAGATCCCCCCACGCTGGATGTGGACGGAACCGATGCGGCTCACAAACTGGCCATTATGATCTCAATTGCTTTTGGCAGTGCCATCGATTTTGATCAGGTCTTTCGGGAGGGAATTGTGGCCATAACACCGGATGATATCCGCTTTGCCCGGGAATTCGGATACCGTATCAAGCTGCTGGCCATTGCCAAGGATCTGGGAGATCAACTGGAGGCCCGTGTTCATCCGGTCATGATTCCCAAAAACCATATTCTGGCCAATGTTCATGAGGCTTTTAATGCCATTTTCCTTGAAGGGGATTTTGTGGGTCCCACCCTCTATTACGGCCTTGGTGCCGGCAGAAGACCCACCGGCAGCGCCGTGGTCTCCGATATCATAAGCCTGGCCAGGGATATGGTAATGGAAAAACGTGGTATGGTGCCGCCCCTGGCCCACGTTCAGCCGCCGGAAAAGGCTGTTTCCATTCAACCCATGGATAAGCTGATGACATCCTATTATTTCAGGGTATCGGCGCTGGATACCCCCGGTGTTCTGTCGACCATCTCGGGAATCCTGGCGAAAAACGGCATCAGCATATCCTCGGTTATTCAGAAAGGGCGGGATGAGAAGGGTTCCGTTCCCATCGTCATGCTCACCCATGAAGCCCGTGAAAGCCAGGCGCGAAAGGCAATCCAGTTGATTGATCATCTCGATGTGGTAACACATAAGACGGTGGTTATTCGTGTGGAAGGAAACGATTTATGAAAAAAGAAAACCAACCGAAAACCAAATATATTCTTTTGGTGGGAGACGGTATGGGGGATTACCCACTGTCTCAACTGGACGACAAAACACCGCTGGAAGTAGCCCGCACCCCGAACATGGATCGTATTGCCGCTTGCCGAATCGGGCTTGCCAATACCATCCCTGACGGTCTTGAACCGGGGAGTGATACGGCCAATCTATCGCTTATGGGTTACGATCCCGCCACTTACCACACGGGCAGAGGCCCCTTTGAGGCGGCCAGCATGGGCATCCGCCTGGGGGAGAAAGCGGTGGCTTTTCGCATGAACCTGGTGACCCTGGATCGAAAATCAGAGGGTGAAATCATCATGGTGAGCAACAGTGCCGGGGGCATTACCACGGAAGAAGCCAAAGTTCTGGTGGAAGACCTTAAAAAAAGAATGGTGGTGCCGGGGGTTCAGCTTTACCCCGGTGTTGCTTACCGCCACCTTCTGGTGTGGGACGGGGGTGCTGAAAATGCCAAAACCATCCCACCTCATGACGTTCAGGACCAGAACATGGCAACCTACCTGAATTCACAGGGTGAGGACGGCATTGTGGAAATCACCCGGCGCTCGTGGCCTTTTCTGGAGCGTCATCCCGTCAATTTATCCCGCGAAAAGAAGGGGCTTCTTCCGGCCAACTCCATCTGGTTGTGGGGTCAGGGCAAAGCGTTGAATGTTCCGCTTTTCAAGGATATTTTCGGCCTCAGTGGGGGGGTCATTTCGGCGGTGGACCTGCTCAAGGGCATCGGCGTTTATGCCGGGCTTAAAACCATTGATGTGGAAGGGGCCACCGGGTATCTGGACACCAACTATTCGGGAAAAGCAACAGAGGCCTTAAACGCCTTAAATGAGCTGGATTTCATGTTCCTCCACGTGGAAGCCCCGGATGAGGCGAGTCACGAGGGAAGCATTTCCAAAAAAATTCAAGCCATCGAGGCCTTTGATGAAAAAGTGGTGGGCAAAGTTCTTGAGGGATTGGAAAAATTTAAAGATTACCGGATCATGGTGGCCGCGGATCATTTCACCCCCATCTCCCTGAAAACCCATACCAATGACCCCACCCTGTTTGCATGGGCCGGCAAGGGTGAGCTGGCTTTGGACAAGGTCGGCGTAAAGTTTACAGAACGTTTTGCCCGGGAATCAGGGCTTCATTATCAGAAAGGTTATGAACTGTTGCCCGTGTTCCTGGGACAATCTCAATGATTCCCACTGAATCCCTTGACAGATGCAATGGTTTTGACCTATTTTCGATAAAAAAATAAATCGAAGGAGAAAAAAGCATGAAAATACTGTTTTTCGGACCCAATGGAAGCGGCAAAGGTACCCAGGGCGCCATCGTCAAAGACAAATACGGTATCCCTCACATTGAAACGGGTGTAATTTTCAGGGATAACATTTCCCAAGGCACCGACCTGGGCAAAGATGCCAAGGGGTTTATTGATCGGGGGGAACTGGTTCCCGACAGCATTACCATCCCCATGATCCTGGATCGCTTAAAGCAGGATGACTGCAAAGACGGCTGGCTCCTGGATGGGTTTCCACGGAACCTCACCCAGGCCCAGGAGTTGGATAAAGCGCTCAAAGAAGCCGGCATCACCCTGGATATTGTCATCGATATGAAACTGGATCGCCGGATTGCCAAAGACCGCATCATGGGTCGCAGGCTTTGCGTCAATGACAACAACCATCCCAACAATATTTTTATTGATGCCATCAAACCCGCAGGCGATAAATGCCGGGTCTGCGGCGGAGATCTGAAAACCCGGAGTGACGACCAGGATGCGGAGGCCATTGATCAACGGCACAATATCTATTACGATACGGAAACAGGCACCACGGCCGGGTTGCTGTTTTATAAAGAGGTCTCTGCCAAGAATAACGGTGTTCCCAAAATCTTAGACCTGGACGGCAAAAACGCGTTGCAGGAAGTATCCGCTGATTTGATGAGCAAACTGGACGCATAAATCCGGACAAACCCCATAAAAAAAGAGGTCCACCGGAAGGGGGCCTCTTTTTTTATGGGGCCATTCACACATGGCGCATTATTTCCGGCGCTTTGTAGCTCTGCCTGTCATAAAAATCCTTGACAAGTATCTCTTCATTTAAACATAATGGGCGACCATGAGGTAAAACAGGGAGGTTAGGCTAAGAAAGTTTCCATTAACTCACATGAGGAGGCGCCGAATGAAAGAGGAAAAGGAATTTTATGAAAGGTTGGAAAAGAAAGGAATCTCACGAAGGGATTTTATGAAGTACTGTGGTGTAGTCACTGCTACCATGGGTCTCTCTTCTTCCTTCATACCCGGGGTTGCGGAGGTCTTCGCGTCCCCCAAACAGCGTCCCCCGGTCATATGGCTTCACTTTGCTGAATGCACCGGCTGTTCCGAGGCGACGCTCAGGTCCATGTATCCCTGGATCGACGAACTGGTCCTTGACATACTGGATATCGCCTACCATGAAACCATTATGGCCGCTTCAGGACACCAGGCTGAAGATGTGCTTCATGCGGCGGCCAAGAAATATAAGGGGAAATATATCTGTGTGGTGGAAGGGGCCATTGCCACCAAGTACAATGGCGCTTATGGAAAAATCGCCGGCCGGACTTTCCTTGAAGTCGCCAAGGAAATCGTACCGAACGCCGCTGCCACCATCTGTATCGGAAGTTGTTCGTCTTTCGGGGGCATCCAGGCGGCCAAACCCAATCCCGGTGGATACAAAGGCGTGGGAGACGCTCTCGGCATCAAAACCGTTAACATCCCCGGCTGTCCGCCCAATCCCATCAATCTGGTGGGCACCATCGTCAACTATCTGCTGCTCGGGAAATTGCCCGCCCTGGACGATCTGGGAAGACCGCTTTTTGCCTATGGAAAGACCATACACGATTCGTGCCCCAGAAGATCCCATTATGAAAACGGTGAATTTGTGACAGCTTTCGGCTCCGAAGAAGCCAAAATGGGATACTGCCTCTACGAGATGGGCTGCAAAGGCCCCGATACCTACAACAACTGCCCCACAGCCAAATACAATGACGGGACCAGTTGGCCTGTTGAGGCAGGACATCCCTGCATCGGTTGCAGCGAACCCAATTTCTGGGACACCATGACCCCGTTTTTTCAAGAAAAGAAATAACCGGAACGACCATCGAGTTGTGAATAAAAATATACTCTTAAGAAAAGAGAGGAGAAAATATGGGCAAGAGAATTATCGTCGATCCGATTACACGAATAGAAGGCCATTTAAAAATCGAGGCTGAAATTTCAGGAGGAAAAGTCGTCAATGCTTGGAGCTCAGCGCAGATGTTCCGGGGCATTGAAATCATATTGCAGGGAAGAGATCCCCGGGATGCGCCGCTTTTCGTACAGCGCTCATGCGGAGTTTGCACTTACACCCATTACCTGTCATCCATGAGGGCTGTGGAAGACGCTGTGGGCGTCACCATTCCCAAGAATGCCCGCATCATTCGAAATCTTCTTCACGGCGCTCAGTTTCAGCAGGACCATATCACTCACTTCTATCAGTTGCATGCCCTTGACTTTGTGGACGTGGTGGACGCTCTCAAGGCGGATCCCAAGAAAACTGCGGCTCTCTCCGAGACCGTGACCAATGATCCCCATGGCGGAACCGCTTATTTCAAGGAAGTTCAGCAAAAAATCAAGACCTTTGTGGACAGCGGGCAGCTGGGCCTTTTTTCCAACGGCTACTGGGGAAGCCCTGCCTACAAACTGCCGCCGGAAGCCAATTTGATGGCGACCGCCCATTATCTTGAAGCCCTTCGCATTCAAGCGAAACTGGTCCGCATGCATGCCATTTTCGGCGCTAAAAATCCCCACCTTCAGGCCTTGGCCGTGGGCGGGATCACCAGCGTCAAAGATCTGACCCCTGACCGTATTGCCGAATTCCTCTATGTCTGGAAACAGGCCCAGGCATTTGTGCGCAACGTCTATATTCCCGACTTGGTGACCATAGCCTCCTTCTATAAGGACTGGGGCGCCATCGGAGGGACCTCCAACTTCCTGGCCTGGGGTGATCTGCCCATGAGTGACAAAGAGCCCGAAAGCCTCTTTCTACCTCGCGGGGTCATCATGAAACGGGACCTCAAGGGTGTCAAGATGGCGGAACCTGAAAAAGTGACCGAACACATCGATCGATCCTGGTATGAAGGCAATAAGGCCAGGCATCCCTACAATGGGGAGACCAAACCTTACCAGGGCGATCCCAAGTATGACACCAACGGTCGGTATTCCTGGTCCAAGGCGCCTCGTTACGAGGGTGAAGCCTGCGAGGTCGGTCCCCTGGCACGGGTCCTGGTGGCCTATGCCTATGGCAAGAAAGATTTTAAGGCCGTGGTGGACAGCACCCTGAAGAAACTCAATATCCCCGTTACCGCCCTCTTTTCCACCCTGGGCCGTACGGCTGCCCGAGGCCTTGAAACCCTGGTGATCGGCAATGCCATGGAAGGCTGGGTCATGGAGCTGGTGGATAACCTGAAAAGCGGTGATACCGCCACCTGCGCCAAATGGACCATGCCGAAAAGCGGCAAAGGCTGTGGCTTGAATGATGTGGCCAGGGGTGCTTTGGGCCACTGGGTTGAAATCGAAGATAAAAAAATCAAAAATTACCAGTATGTGGTACCATCTACCTGGAATCTGGGCCCCCGATGTGAAAAGGGGAAACTGGGACCTGTTGAAGAAGCCCTGATCGGAACCCCTGTGGCCGATCCCAAAAGGCCCATTGAAATTCTCAGGACGGTGCACTCGTTCGATCCCTGTATTGCCTGCGGGGTACACGTGATCGATCCTGACTCCAACCAGGTTTATAAGATTAGAGTCGTCTAAAGATGATCCATTGGCCGCCGGACTCACAGAGGCGTTCGGCGGCCAAGACCTACCTTTTTGATCTCTGTTTCCGGTTGTCAGTTTCCGGTTTCCGGTAAAACAACTGCCAACCGGTAACCGGAAACCTTCTTCTGGTTCCATATGCCCGTGAAATCTAAAACATCCCTAATGGAATATTGGCTGAGGTATGTGGTTCACCACCCCTGGCGGATCATCTTTCCCATTGTCCTGTTAACCATTTGTTTTGCCTGGCAAATCCCCCAGCTTCGGTTTGAAACCTCTATCTACGATCTGACCATTGAAGATCTGCCCCAGACCCATGAATATAATGCCTTTAAAAAGACTTTCGGATGTGAAGAGATTATTCTGGTGGTCGTCAGAACTTCAGGTGTTTTTGATCCGAAAACTTTTTCAGGTATAGAACAGCTGGCCAATCAATTTGAAAAGGTAAAAGGCGTTCGACGGGTCATCAGCCTTCCCGGTATCAAAAAGGCCATGGACATCACAGGGAAATGGACCCTTTCCGATTTCAAACGGGAAATTGCACCCGTTACCCTGCTGGAGAAGAACATTGTCTCTAAAGACGGCAAGACCACGGTCATATCCCTCATACTGGAAGATACCCAGCGAAAAGATCCCATTATCGCTTCGGTCCAGGATCTGATTGACAAAGAAAAAACCACGCAACCCTTGTACCAGATCGGCATGCCCGTGGTTTCAATGGCCTTGACACATTTCACCGAGCTGGATTTCATGCGGTTGCCCCCCATTACTTTTCTCCTCATTGCATTGACGCTTTTTCTGCTTTTTCGAAATCTGAGCGGCGTGTTGATTCCCGCAGGTTCGGTTCTCATTGCCCTGATCTGGACATTCGGTCTTATGGCGTGGACCAACACGCCCCTGTCGCTCCTCATCATGATCGTTCCCATATTTCTCATTGCCGTGGGTACGGCCTATTGCATGTATATTTTTCCCGAATACGCAGCGGCCCAAAAAACTTGTAAAACGCCGAAAGATGCTTCTTTCCAGTGTTTCATTCAGTTGGGCTTTCCAACATTTCTGGCCGTCTTTACCACCAGCATCGGCCTGGGTTCCCTTTTAATCAACAGAATCAGTGAAATTCGGTTCTTTGCCCTTTTTTCATGCTTCGGCATTCTGACCATGCTGCTCATTTTTCTCACCTTCCTTCCGGCCTTGATGGCCCTGTTGCCTTTTCCACGAAAATCCCAGGGTTCGGCATTACCGGTCAAAGAAAATCTGCTGGACCGCTTTCTGACCGTCGTCATCCGGCTCAACCTTCAACATCAGAAATTAACCCTCGGGTTGATCGCATTCATTTCACTGCTGGGCATACTCGGCATTTCACGGATTCAGGTTGAAACCAACCCCATGGATTTTTTTAAAGAAAACACCCCCATTGCGCAAAACTTCAACGACATTTATCAGGACATGGCCGGGAGCTTTCCCATTAATGTGGTCATCAACAGCAACCGGGACGATTACTTTGAAGATCCCAAGCACCTGGCGGAGATTGTTCGGGTGCAGGAATTTTTGTCTTCTCTTCAAGGCGTGGATAAAACCATCTCATTTTGTGACTATCTCAAACTGGTTAATTACGCGACCAACCAGTACCAGGACGAATTGTATGCCCTGCCGGATGAAGGCTTCGAAGTCCGGATGCTCATCAATAGTTTCAAAACCATGCTGGGCCTCCATATGCTGGGTCGGTTCATGAATGAGAATTTCTCAGGGACCAATATCGTTCTAAGAACCCATATTTCCGGTTCCAATGGTTTTCTGAACACCCAGAAAAAAATTGAATCCTATCTGGCTGCTAATCTGCCGCCCGGATTTACCTATCAGGTCACCGGGATCGGTGTTGTTATTTCCCACAGCAGCCGATTGATCACCGACGGACAGATTAAAAGCCTGGCCCTGACCCTGGTGCTGGTCTTTGCCATCATGTTCCTGTTGTTCATGTCCTTCAAGGTGGGTATCATCGGCATTCTTCCCAACTGCTTTCCCATCATTGTCAGTTTCGGCGTCATGGGCTGGGTGGGGATCCCCCTGTCCATGGCCACAAGCCTCATCGCCGGTGTGGCCATAGGCCTTGCCGTGGATGACACCATTCACTATCTGGTGCACTATAACCACGAATTCAAAAAGGACCTGAGCAAAGAGCGCGCCCTTCAAAGCACTGTTCGGCATATGGGAAAACCGATCATCTTTACCACCCTGACCATCAGCCTGGGGTTTTCGGTGCTGCTCTTTTCCAGCTTCAAACCCACAGCTGTTTTTGGTCTCCTGATGGTGATTACCATGGTATCCGCCCTGGTGGCGGATCTCATTCTTCTGCCCTCTCTCATGCTGCATGTGGAACTGGTCACCATCTGGGATCTTGTCAGGGTCAAGCTGGGCAAAGACCCTCAGGAAGGCATTCCCCTTTTCAAGGGACTGAGCCGGACCCAGGTTCACTATATCTTGGCGGCCGGCAATCTGAAAACCTATGAAGCGGGCAGTGCGGTTATGACCAAAGGGGAGATCAGTGATTCCATGTATGCCATCATCTCGGGCAGACTGGAGGTCGTGTGGGGCTCAGAGCAGAATATGACCGGGATCAACCCTCCGAAGCGGGTCATTGCCACCCTGGCGGCGGGAGATGTGGTCGGTGAAATGGGCATGATCCGATCCTGTGAAAGATCCGCAACCGTTGTGGCGGCGACCTCTGCAGAACTCCTGCAAATAAACGAGCGGATGATCAAGCGGCTTCAATGGCTCTATCCCCCCACAGCTCACCGATTTTTCTTTAATCTGATGGGCATCTTGTGTGACCGATTGCAGAATCTTTCGGAATGCTATTTAGAGGAAACCGGCAGTGATAAAGTTTAAGGCACAAAATCCTTGAATAATCACCCACAGTACGGCTATACTGGATAAATAGATGGTTTCTCAAAACACACGTCAAAAAATATCTTGTGATCATTCGGTGATGTTAATGAAAGAAAAACAGATCATCATAATGGGTGTCGGCAACATCCTTTTTACGGATGAGGGTGTGGGTGTTCGGGTTCTTGAAACCCTGAACAAACAATATGATTTCCCCCCCAATGTGGCCATGGTCGATGGTGGGGTCCTGGGGATGAACCTTCTGGGGACTATTTCGGAAGCGGATTATCTGATTGTTATTGATGCGGTTCGAAACGGCCAGGCGCCCGGCACCCTCTACCGCCTTGAAGGTGAAGATATTCCACAGAGGGTTCTGTGTAAAAATTCCCTCCATCAGGTGGATCTTCTAGAAGCCCTCACCTTCTGTCAAGCTCTGGATAAGCAGCCTGAAACCCTGATCATCGGGATCGAACCCGAGGATATCAAGACCGTTGGGCTGGATATGACACCTGTGGTGGCGAAAAAAATGCAGGCCATGGTCCAGATGGTGATTCTGGAGCTCGACCGTCTGGGCGCTGAAGCCTCACGCCGCCCGCTTCCCGTTGAAAATGAAGAAGATCAAACGCCCGGTATTCCAAAGATATAGGACACGGGGGGATCGGAGAAATAAATTATGTGTCTTGCCATACCGGCCAAACTAATCAGCATTGATGAACACATGGGCACTGTTGACATGGAGGGGACCCAGAGGGACGTCAGCCTTCTGCTGCTCCAGGACGCACAAATCGGCGAGTACCTTATTGTCCATGCCGGTTTTGCCATTCATCGTATCGACGAGTCGGAGGCTCAGGCTTCATTGAAATTGCTGCGCGAAATGGCTGCGCTGCCTGAAGCCCGGAAACCTTGAAATTTCGACGCTTCTATTTCCCTGAAGGTAAAACGCTTTTCGCTAATACCTTGACAGGGGCACCCATATGCCGCTATACTTTTTTGGATCTGCTTGGCTTTAATTCCAGTCATCATGTAAGATCAAAGAAACACAAATTAATTAAGGAAGGAGGTGAAACCTAAATGATTAAAAGATTCTGTATTCTCTTTACGGCAGTTCTTACCGGCCTGGTTTTTTTCTCTGTAGGGACTCTTATTGCAGCAGAGCAAGTTGTTCCCGATAAGCTGGAGATCGAGAATAAGGGCTACAAGAAAGATAAGAAACGTCCCGTACTTTTCAGTCACAAAAAGCATTCAACCGAATATAAGATAGCCTGTGCCGATTGCCACCATGTGTACAAGGCTGGCAAAAACGTGTGGAAAGAGGGAGATCATGTGGACAAATGCAGCAAATGTCATGACCTCAACAAGAACACCGAGGAAAACGGTGAAAAGGTCATGAAGCTGCAGAATGCCTTCCATAGGAACTGCAAGAATTGTCACAAAGAAAAGAAAAAAGGTCCTTTCAAAAAATGTAATGAATGTCACGTCAAGAAGTAAATGCGTCAACCCTCACGCGCATAAGTCTTCTGTACAGTTTAAAGCCGTCTTCCCATAAATGTGGGAGACGGCTTTTTTCATGGCTGTTGCTTAGCAGCCAGCCGAAACAAACAAAAGCGCCGCAGTCTGACCTGAGGCCAAAAGCTGCGGCGCTTTTTCTATTCTCTGTTCGGATTAGATGTCTGTTATACTTCGGTAATGGTAATGGCTTCGTGCTCACACACTTCAATACAGCTTTCACAACCCAGGCACTCCTCGGCATTTACGGGTTCTGATTTTTCATCCACCATCTCGTAGACATCCACGGGACAAACTTCAATACACTCTTCGCAACCTTCACATTTGTCTTTATCAACGACGACTTCATAACCCATCTGATGTAACCTCCTGATTTATATTGAGACAACTTATATAAAAAGAGAAAACTGAAACCTACTAACGCGGCTTAACTAACAGAGTCTCTATCCTGTGTCAAGCCTTTTCACGTTAAACATATTTGAAATCAAAAAAGCATGATCGTCCTGTCGTTTACCGGAGCATCACGCAGCGGCTTCCTCCTTAATAGACACGGCAATTTTGTATAGAATCGTCAGCACAAAGAACCCCACCGCCAGAACGCCGATGGTGATCAGTACTTCAGGCGTTGTCGGCCAGTAGGGCGTTACAGTCCCAAACATGTTGGGCGTAAATCCGCCGACGATCAACCCGAGCCCCTTATCAATCCAGGTTGCCACTATCACTGAAATGCACGCGATCGCCAATGTATCTTCCTTGCGCCGCGTCGCCGGGACGATCAATAGAACCAGGGCCACCACGGCAAAACCGGTCGCCGTCCACATCCAGGGGGCCAGTTTTCCATATCCGTCCAAACCATGGAACAGGAACTCAAACGCATGCATGTGCCCCGGGATCTGGCTGTAAAAAGCCGTAAATACCTCAAGCAGAAAGAAAAACACATTGATAATCATGGCGTAGGCGATAATGCCGCCCAACGTCCGTAGCTGCTCCTTTCCGGGATCAAATTTGGAAACCTTCTTGACGATCAGGCACAACAGCACCAGCAGCGCGGGTCCCGCGCAGAACGCGGAGGAAAGGAATCGCGCCGCCATGATGGCGGTCAACCAGAAATGGCGCCCCGGAATGCCGGCATACAGAAATGCCGTCACGGTATGAATGGTGAAAGCCCAGGGAATGGAAATATAAGCCAGAACCTTGACCCATTTCTTATATTTAACCCCTTTTCTTTCAGCCGCCAACACGTTCCACCCCACGACAATATTCAGCAGCAGATAAACGTTGAGTACAATCATATCCCAGAACAGGATTGAATTGGGTGTCGGGTAAAGAATAACATTCATAATCCGGACCGGATTTCCGAGATCCACGAACACAAACAGAAGACACATGAGGATAGCGGCAATGGCCAGGAATTCACCCAGAATGGTAATTCTGCCAAAGGCTTTGTAGTCGTGCAGATAGTAGGGCAGAACCACCATCACTCCCCCGGCCGCGATACCCACGAAGTAGGTGAGCTGTCCGATATAGAGCCCCCATGATACGTCTCTGCTCAAGCCCGTAATGCGCAACCCTTCAAAATATTGATAGATATAACATCCGGCACCAATCCCGATCAAAACAAGCAGAAAACCGAGCCATGACCAATACCCTGTTGTTCCTTTTAGCGCTCTGTCAAGCATAACCTACCTCATATAATGTAAAATACGTTCGGTCCGGTACCCAAAGCGGGTTTTCTTCTCACGGAATAGTGGTCCCGGAGCAATTTTCTAACATTTGACTCAGAATGCGCAAGATCACCAAAGTTCAATGCATGCACCTTGATTTTGTCACAGGCCTGCACGCATACGGGAAGCTCTCCCTTGGCCACCAGTTCGGTGCAGAAATTACACTTTTCAACGACGCCCTTTGATCTTTCCGGATAAGCCTTATTGGTGGGAAAATCAGGATTGAGCTTTTTCGGGGCCTTCCGGGGGTCGCCCCAGTTAAAGCTTCTTGAACCGTAGGGGCACGCTGCCATGCAGAACCTGCAGCCGATGCAGCGATGCATATCCATGGCAACAATACCGTCCTGTTCCCGCTTGAACGTTGCCTGGGTGGGACATACCCGAACGCATGGGGGATTGTAACAGTGGTTGCACATCAAGATAAACGGTTTGCCCTCGACACCCTCGTCGATGAATTCGTTGGGATGATCCGGAAACACATGTTCATACTCGTCCTGCCAGATCCATTTAACGGCATGCTGAGGTTCCCCCCAATCCGGTACATTGTGCTCCAGATGGCAGGCCACCATACAGTCTTTACAGGCCTTTTTGTCCTGTTGGGCCAAGCATTTCCGCATATCAATGACCATGGACCAGCGTTTCCCCTGAGTTAAAGGGATGCCTGTTGTAGATGCTTCCAATTCCCCCGGGGCGAGGATATCAATGGCCGCTGTTCCCCCGAGACCGAACAGGGTGGCGTAGCCGGCTATCTTCAGGAATTCTCTTCTGTCTACCCCCATTACTTTTTCTCCTCCGGCGCGATATGACAATCCCAGCAATAAGGATCAACGCTCAAATAGTTGTGACATTGGTCACAGAATTTGGTTTTGTCCGAATGGCAATCCATGCAGGTCACCTGCAGGCTTTTGTAATAGATTTTGCCGTCAGCCGCCTTATAATAACGCTCACCATCCCTCACAGCCGTATGCCGCCATTCGTCCAGCATGGTAAAGTGTGATTCCCGCATATAGGCCTTTGGCTCCACACAGACTTTCGCTTCCTTGGCTTTTTCCGTTAACTGCGGGTCAGGCGCTTTGGCGGAAGACCCTGCGTTATAGATAAAAGGGGACAGGAACAAACCGATACCAATAATCAGGCCAACAATAATCTTGCCTCCATCATACATCCTCTTCCTCCTCCATTCCCGGTAACGGTTCTCCACGTAAATCGGTGGTTCGTTCCTTCTCTCCATCCAGTATCAAGGCATTGGCCACCATCTCATGGAGCCCTGTCACATCCATCCCCGGCACCCAGTAATCCATTAATGTCGGAAATACGGCCCGGTCAATGGCGCAGATACAGGCCAGCATGTTCACCCCGTACTTCTCATGAACATATTTTACAGCGTTGGCCCTGGGTAGCCCCCCCCGCATTCGAAGCTCCATGTCCTCACCGGCATTGAGCCCCGAACCGCTGCCGCAGCAAAAAGTCTGCTCCCGAATGGTTTCAGGGGGCATTTCATAGAAATTATTGCAAACACTGTTGAGCACGTATCGCGGCTCCTCCAGAAAGCCCATCCCCCTGGCCGTGTTGCAGGAGTCGTGAAACGTTACCTTGAGATTATCATTCCGGCTGGGATCCAGTTTCAATTTATTGTGTTTGATGAGATCCGCCGTGAACTCCACCAGATGAATCATTTTTGTGGTCTTGGCGTTTTCAAAGACTGTCCCGGTGATGGGTGACTTGGGAACTTCCAGGAAATCCGGCGGCCCGTTCCAGGTGTCCATGTACTGGTTCAGCACCCGCCACATGTGACCGCATTCACCGCCGATGATGTATTTGACGCCCAAACGCTTGGCCTCGTGGTACATTTTCGCATTAAGCCGTTTGGCCATTTCATGGGACGTAAAAAACCCAAAATTGCCGCCCTCTGACGCGTAGGTGCTCCACGTAATATCGAGCCCCAAATCTTTCAGATAGTGGAACAACATGAGATATCCCATGGCCGTATAGGTTCCGGGGTCGGCAAAGACGTCTCCTGATGGCGTTAAAAACAGTATTTCAGCGCCTTTCCGGTTAAAATCGGGCTCAACCCTGACGCCTGTGACATCTTCAATCTCATCCACGAAGAAGTCGATCATATCCACAAAGGCATGGGGTTGAATCCCCAAATGGTTACCGGTACGGTTGCAATTGGCAACGGGGCCGGCAATCCAGTCAATGTTCAGGCCTACAAGATTTGTCAATTCTCGGCCCAGAATGGTCACCTCGGCCGTATCAATGCCGTAGGGGCAAAATAACGAGCAGCGACGGCATTCACTGCACTGGTAGAAATAGTACCACATCTCTTTGAGGGCATCCTCCGTCAGTTCACGTCCCCCACCAAATTTCCCTAGGAGCTTTCCACCGGTGGTATGTTCCTTTCGGTATATGGACCTTAAGAGTTCAGCACGCATGACCGGCATATTTTTGGGATCGCCCGAACCGATAAAGAAATGGCACTTATCGGCGCAGGCGCCGCATCGTACGCAGATATCCATAAAGAGCTTCAGGGAACGAAATTTGTCCAAACGGTCCTTAAGGCCTTCTTTAAAGATACTTTTCCAGTTTTCCGGTAGTTGCCAATCCTCGTCAGTGGGGTTCCAGTCCTTCGGGAAAGGCATTCCCACGGCGTTGGTATTTTTAGGTTTGGCACCGTAGCAATAGATGCCCGGGTTGATCTCCGCTTTTTTGTTCATCCACCCCTGCTCAAAGAGGGGCCGATAATGATCAATTTTTGCAGCTTCTGTTGCTTTGGGGGTATCTGCCATGGTTACTCCTTTTCTCCTTCTTCAGCTGTGTCGTCGGCCCCTTTATCCACGGGCAAACCAGCTTCGATCATCGCATCTCTGAACTCATCTTCGTATTCCGCGTAGGTGTGAAACTTGACGGGATAATTCCAGGGGTTCACATGCCTGACAAACCGGTTGTTATTGGACATATTCCTCGTAGGACTTAAGAATATGCCCGCCAGATGCATTAGCTTGCTGAACGGAAAGTAGGCAATCAAAACGCACAATATAAAGAAATGGATATAAAAAATGACACCGATCCCGTCGGGTACAACGGGAGAAAATTTAAAAATTCCGATGACCAGTTCCTTGACCTTGGTAATGTCCACCCGAAAAAGGTATCGCATGAGCATGCCGCTGAAACCGAGAGACAGGATCAGCATCAGTGGGAAATAGTCGGCCGGGAGTGATAGATAGCGGATCTGTGAATAGAGAATCCTTCTGAGCAGCAGCCAGGTGACGGCCGCCATGAGCAGCATATCGGTGAGATAGACCCCGGGAAGCCCAAAGCCGTTAAAGGGCGCCGCACCCATCTGCATGAAACCGTCAAGGCTCTCCAGCAAGAAAACAAAGCCGGGCACGGGTTCCATGAAAAAGCGGAAGTGCCTGAGAAAAATCACCAGGAATGAATAATGGAACAGGATCGCGGCCAGCCAGAGCCACTTTTCCCACTCGTAGTTAATCCTGGGCACCCCATCCACTTTGCTATACTCAAGGCGCGTGTTTCGAAAAAGCGATCGAAACGTGAGAACCTCAAAAAGCATCCTCACCACCACACCACCTTTTCCTTTGGGATTGTCAATGGGATTACTCTTGATCCAGGGGAAAGACCATTGCTGGCCAGCCGTGGTGGGAATCCGGTAGGGAACCGGTGATCGTCCCCAATCCAGAACACGCACGATGATGCCCACGATGAATGTGGCCAGGGCTGCATATGGGATGACAACCCCGAAGAGGGTCTTCAAACCCAATGCCCCCACGCCAATCCAGGGGATCAAAACCACGACAAGCACCGCCAAGGATGAAAATACAAGACTCAGTACAAAATTCATAGACGATTACCTCTTTTCAAAAATCAAAAAACTGTCCCAGTATTGCCAATTCAGATTCCCGGCTGTTCCGCTGGAATCTCTTTAATGAGATTTGCCCTCTCCAGTAACCGGCCATACTCATTTCTAATTTCATTGACGCGAATGTCGTAGATCTGCTGGCGACACTGTGAGTAGACGTCAAAAGCCAGGAGCGCGACCGCATCGACCCTGTCTTCAAGCAGATTTAGCTCGGAAAAGGCGCCTTCCCCGAGCGTTTCCCGCATAATGCTCTTCAACTGCAGGACAAATCCGACGGCATGGGAAGGCTTGAAGTCCTGTACCGCCCTGATCCTGATGATCTTGTCGAGGGATGCGAAAATTTTTTCCGTATCCTCACCTTTAACCAATTCGTCAAAGAGTACCTCAACATCTTTGGTGATGATTGACCCCACCGGATTAGCAAACTGGCTCTTTTCTTTTTTGAGAAATTTCTGGGTCTCCTTCGGGTAGGTCTGGATAATGGCTTCCTGCCATTTCTTGATGAGGGTGGATCGATTTTCTGAAAGGATGTTGTCTAGATTCATAACAAACGTTAGTTTCGCGATGCCCAGTGCGACACTTCCCCCTAAGGTTTTTTGTTAGGGGAACCTATACGAAATCCTGTTTTCATGTCAAGGAAAAAATGGTTTCATGTCCCTTAAATCGCAACTTGCCAATGGTCCGTTTTAAAGTTAGTCTGCTTCCATGAAACAGGACGGGAAAAAAGCAATTTTCGCATGGGCCATGTACGACTGGGCCAATTCAGCCTTTGCCACCACGGTTATGGCCGGTTTTTTCCCCGTGTTCTTTAAACAATACTGGAGCCTCGGTGCTGATGCCACTGTCAGCACGGCCCGGCTGGGCCTCGGTAATTCCATTGCCGGGGTCGTGGTGGCGGTCGCCGCGCCTGTTCTGGGCGCCATTGCCGACAGGGGAAGTGCCCGCAAAAAGTTTCTTTTGTTTTTTGCCGTTATGGGCATCCTCATGACCATGGGCCTGTTTCTGGTATCACAGGGAAAATGGCCCCTGGCCATACTGATTTACGTTTTGGCTACGGTGGGTTTTTCAGGGGGCAATATTTTCTATGATGCATTGATCACCGGTATTACAACCGATGATAAAATGGACATGGTGTCTTCCCTGGGGTTCTCGATGGGATACCTGGGGGGCGGTCTTCTTTTTGCCCTCAATGTCTGGATGACCCTGCAACCGGCGACCTTTGGTTTTTCAGGTGCGGGAGAAGCGGTCCGGTTCTCCTTTTTGATGGTGGGTTTCTGGTGGGCGATATTTTCCATTCCCATTTTTTTGTTTGTTCGGGAACCTGGGCAGCGGGCTATCCGGATAAAGAACAGCCGGCCGGTCAAAGCCGGATTTCGGCAACTCATCCAAACCTTTCAGGAAGTGCGGCACCTGAAAACCATTTTCCTTTTTCTCCTGGCGTACTGGCTTTACATTGACGGGGTCAACACCGTTATTCGAATGGCTGTGGATTACGGCATCTCCATAGGATTTGAGACCAAAGATCTTATTTCAGCGCTTCTGATTACTCAATTTGTCGGTTTTCCTTCGGCCATCGGATTCGGCTTTCTGGGCAGGAAATTCGGGACAAGGCCCGCCATTTTTCTGGCCATTGCCATTTATCTGTTTGTAACCATTTGGGCCGCTTTCATGAAAAGCAGTACGGAGTTCTATGTGTTGGCCATTATCGTGGGGCTGGTTCAGGGGGGAATCCAAGCGCTGAGCCGTTCCTATTATGCCCGGCTCATCCCTGTGGACAAATCCGCCGAGTACTTCGGTTTCTACAACATGGTGGGCAAGTTCTCCGCCATCATCGGTCCTGTTTTAATGGGCGGTACGGGACTTTTCGTCCGATTTTTGGGCTACGGCAGCCATACGGCGTCCAGGATCAGCATTGCATCCGTCGCTGTTTTCTTCATTGCCGGCGGCATTCTTTTTTACTTTGTTAGAGAGGAGCGAGGGAAAAAGGAGTTGAGATATCTTTCAAGATAGCTTTCCGTTGGCGTTATTTGCTCAAAGCCTGTTGCATACGCCTGATCATTTCACCACTCCTGACATATGCCTCGATCCGCAACGGTTTTTCTTCGGCACCCTTTCTATTGATAAACAGAACCGTCGGCACCCCTCGGATATGGTATTGTTTTTGAAGGATCTCTTGCTGTGGATGCCGTTTTGTCAAATCCACCCTGAGCATCACAAACTGCCCGCTCAACTTCAAAACTTCAGGGTCTGTAAACACATCCTCTTCAAGAGCGCGGCAGGGACTGCACCAATCCGCATAGAAATCGAGCATCACCGGCTTTCCAGTTTTGGTTGCGCTGGCCAGGCGCTCCGGTGAATAGGGTTGCCACCCCACGCCGGGTCCATGGTGGCCGTCAAAAGGCGCAAACCAGAGGATGGCGGCTGCCACAATCAGCACAACGCCCACGCCCTTTTTAATAAGGGAGAAGGGCCGTTGATTTTTCCCTTCAGGGTCCAGAAACCCCAGGTGAAGGCCGGCCGCTGCTATTATCAGGGCATAAAGCATGGCCCTGGAAACGGTTCCGGGAAGCACGGGCAGAAGCAGATACCCGGCCATGCCCACCAGGACCCATCCAAGGGCCTTGCGAATCCATATCATCCATGTCCCCGACATGGGCAGTTTATCCGCCGAGCCCGAAAAAACCGCTAGAACCGCCAGGGGAAGCCCCATGCCAATGCTTAACACGAAAAAATAGAGGAGCCCCAGTAGCGGGTCCCCTTTCTGTCCCACGTAGGTCAGAAGTCCCAGGATGAACGGACCCAGGCAGGGGGCTGCCACAATGCCCAGGGTCAACCCCATGAAAAGGGTGCCGAAATACCCGCCGAAATTCTTGGCGGCCATGTTTGTCAGGCCAGCGGGGATGCGCAACTCCCAGAAACCGAAAAAACTGAACGCCAACGCAACGAGGATCGCCGCCACCACCACGAGGACAATGGGACTTTGCAGCGCAGAACCCAACATACCGCCTGAAAGGGCGGCGGTTACCCCCAGGGCCGAATTGGTAATGGCAAGTCCCAGGATGTAAAAAACGCCGTGGACCAGGGGGATTCCTCCCATACGTCCGCCCTGCCCCCCGAAATAGGAAACGGTAATGGGAATGAGGGGATAGACGCAAGGGGTCAAATTCAGTGCAAGACCCCCCAGAAAAATGCCCAGGAGGGTTAGCCAGAGGCCCGCCCCCGTTTGCCATCCGCCCGCTTTTTTCTCTGAAACGGGGGTGGGTTCTGCGACTTTGAACATCTCCGGGTTCAGGGGTTTACCCCCATTCCCCGGCGCTGCAACGGTCACGGGAAAAATAAAGGAGACGTTTTCAGGGGGCAGGCAGGCATTGGCTGAACAGGCTTGAAAAGCAAGCTGACCCTTGATTGATTGTTTTCCTTGCGGTGCGCCATCACCCACCTTGAGCATTCCCCGCACCGTGATCTTACCCGCGTAGACAGCGACGGATTTGTCCGTAAAGGAGAATTTTTTCTCAATGGTGGGAGGAAACTGAATATCACTGATGCTGACCCCGGGAGCTTCTGAAAACTGAAAGCCGGTGGGAAAAGGATTTTCCGGAGATTTATCGGGGCCGTGCAGAAACCATGGAAACTGGATTTGAACCTGAAACACAACCGGGTAAGTCCCCCCCGGCGCGTAGCTTTCATAGGACTGCACCGACTTAACGGAAGCCGTGGCAGACCAGGCACTTGAAGAAAAGAAAACCGGCAGAAAAAGCACCGCAAGACACAGTAAGAAACAAGGAAACGGTGTTACTTTTTTCCCGAATTTAAACATTATTGATCTCAACAGAAGACCCCCAGGGCGTATAAGGACACAAAACGAAAACCTTCGACGACTTTGTCGGTATTGTTTGAAGAGCCGTAAAAATAAGAATGGTTACCAACCATGTCAATTATGGCCATGTAAACCATTCAACTTGACAAGCTTAGTCAACTGGACTAATCTAATACAAATGCCATCGAATAATCGGGGGGACCGATGAAGTCTGTCAACGTGCATGAAGCAAAAACAACACTTTCCGCGCTCCTGGCCCAGGTTGAAAAAACGGGTGAGAGGATTTTTATTTGCCGAAATGGGAAACCCGTGGCCGACCTGGTGCCTCACAAGCGTAAGGACCGTATTACACCGCACCCCGTCATGAGCGGCATAAACATCAAATACGATCCAACGGAACCCTTAACCCCTGATGAATGGCCGGAGACAACCTGATGCTGCTCGATACCTGCGCTCTTCTCTGGCTGGCCCAGGGCGGTGGGCAATTGTCCCCGGATGTTCTGAAGAGACTGGCAGAGGCACCTTTTGTCTACGTTTCAACCATCAGTGGTTTTGAGGTTGGCATTAAACATAAAAAGGGGAAACTTGATCTGCCGGTGCCCCCTTCCGATTGGTTTAATGTCATCGTCAAACATCACGACCTTCAGGTTCTTCCCCTGGACCTCGAAATCTGCATCCGTTCAACCCAACTGCCCTCCGTTCATAACGACCCGTGCGACAGAATGATCATTGCCACAGCCCAGATCCATCAACTTGTCATCGTCACGGCAGATACAGTTTTCAAGGCCTATGAAATTGAAACCTTGTACTGAACTCCAATTCAGTCCAATTCAGGGAGCGACGACTCGTGCGATGCGTGCCATAGACGCATAATGTGTAACTGACACCCTTTGTCAATAATATCCCGGTGTCAACCACGACACAGGCAAAGCGGCTGCATCCTGAAAGAATAATCCTGATTTCATTTTCGATTAGAGGGATAAACCCCCATAAAAAGGCCCATTTCCTTGCTGGGCATAGGGCTCGGTGTTTTAGGGCAATAAAAAAGGGCTTAGATTCTCATCTAAACCCTTGAATTTGTTTTTGGTAGCGGGGGCTGGATTCGAACCAACGACCTTCGGGTTATGAGCCCGACGAGCTACCAGACTGCTCCACCCCGCGGCAATTCAATAAAGATAGTTTTTTTCGCAACAATGTCAATTAAAAAAATAGGGAAAATCACATCAACCCGGCAGACGCACGAAAAAAGTTGTCCCTTTTCCTTTAACGCTCTCCGCCCACAACTCCCCCCCATGAGCTTCCACAATCTTGTAGGATATGGCCAGGCCTAATCCGGAACCGCGATCCCGGGTTGTATAAAAAGGTTCAAAGATGTGAAGGATATCTTCTTCACTGATGCCGACCCCTTCATCGCGAATTTGAATTTCAACACCACCGGAGGATTCTTTTGTGTTTATGGTAATCGTTCCAGCGTCTTCCATAGCTTCAACGCCGTTGGTAATAATATTGATAACCACCTGTTTCAGTTTGTCCGGGTCACATTGGATTTCGGATAAATTGGGTGCCAGTTCGGCGTGCATGGGATATTTTTCGGGGGGATATATACCCCTGAAAATTTTCAATACATCCTGAATAACGGAATTGACGTCAGCCGGTCGCTTTACCAGATTGTAGACCTTTGTGAAGTCTCCCAGGCTGGCGACCAGCTTTTCCAACCGCCTGACCTCATCAAGGATCATGTCCAGTTTTTTTAAGGCGTTTTCATCTTCCAGGCTGTTCCGGATCTGATAGCTGAACCCGCCAATAATCATAAGCGGGCTTTTGATCTCATGGGCCACGTGCGCTACGGTGGTCCCAACGGCTGCAAGACGTCCTGCGCGAAGCAGCTTCTCTTCCAGTTTTTTCTGAACGGATACATCCCGGATAATGGCTGTAAATGTGTATGCACTATCCATTTCATGAAAGCTCAATCCCAACTCTATGGGAAATTCCTCACCATCCTTGCGAAAGGCGGTCAGTGATTGGGTCTTGCCCACGAATTTTGGTTCCTTCTTTTCTAAAAATCTTTTGACAAAGGCGGAATGATCGCCATATTTCGGCGGAATGAGCATGCTCAGATTCTTTTTCAGAACCATCTCTCTCTTGTAACCGAAAATCTGTTCCGCCGCGTTGTTGAACAGTACGATTTCCTGATCCTCGTTTATGCTGATGATGGCATCCGTTGCCGTATCCAGGATGGCCCGGACTTTCTTCTCCGAGGCCCTCAATCTGTTAAGGAGGTTCCGGTATTCCGTGACATCCCTTGAGATTTCAACATAATATTGTTCACCCGTTTTACGGTTTGTGACCGGGTACATAATCCGGCGTAAGACCTTCGAATCTTCCCCTTCCGGGCCGTGCCGAATGTTGACTTCCACCTTCCCGCCGGTTTCTTTGGTTTTTTGAAGGGGGCAGTCCCGATCCTTCAAGTGACAGTGGGCTCCTGACATCTTTCTGATATCATAACATTTTTTACCCAGAACCGCCTCTTTTGAGAGCCCGCGTTCATCCAGGAAAACCCGGTTGACATCCTGAATGATACCGTTTTCATCCACTACCATGATTTCTTCGCTGATGCCGTCAAAAATGGTTTCCAGGAAGGCTTCAGAGGTTTCCATGTCGGTCGAACGATAATGCTTTTCCAAAATTATCCCCCCATCCATGGGCTGAAAAATGTGTATTCGAGGGAAAGGATATCAAACATTTCGTCGGTTCCCTCCCTGATAGCCTGGTACAATTCTTTCATGGTCTCCGCTTTCGTCAATGACGCGCGGTAGGAAATATCATCAAAAAATTCCAGATCAAGGGGAAGCAGGACCTGGTCAAGGTTGCCGTGCCAGTGGACTTTGAGCGCTTCCTTCATGGAAAATACCGTCTTGTACATGGCCCATAAAAGATCCGTCCTCAAAATCGGATGAACCTGGTTAATCATACAATCGGTCAAACCAACCAGGTAATAAATTTCCCGCATCTTTTTTTCATCTCCGCGATTCACATACATGGATCGAATGGTAAAGGACATTCCCCCTTTGAGGGAAAAATGAGGGGGCAGTGTGGCCAATCCTTCCGGTTTGTATTCAAGGGTTTCTGCCAGACCTGATCGCATTTGAACGAAGCGAGACGTCCGCCAGAGCCCCTTTCGAAACCGCCACGGTTCAGGTGCAGTCAACCCTTCCGAGGGCCGCTTGCGCTTGTTATGGAGATCAATAACCTTTCCCATTTTCATCTGTTCCGTCTGAGTAAACCTTCTATGAACATCCGGTGCCCATAACGGCAAGCGGCAATTGGCAGCGTTAAATCGGAAAAAAATGTTACGGCCTCGGATGACATGTCCCGTGTAGTTCCTTGAGCCTTTTTCTCGTCACATGGGTGTAGATCTGGGTGGTGGTGATGTCGGCATGCCCCAGCATCACCTGAACAGAACGTAGATCCGCACCAGCTTCCAGGAGATGGCTGGCGAACGAGTGCCGCAATCCGTGCGGTTTGATGATTTTTTTAATACCTGTCATTCTACCATGATTCTTGATGATTTTCCAGAAGCCCTGCCGCGTCAATAATTTTCCCCTGAAGTTCAAAAACAGGTAAGGGGGATGGCCATCTTTGAGCAGGGCCGGTCGCCCGTCAGAAAGATACGACTGTAGGGCTTGAAGCGCCTTTTCACCAAACGGCACCAGTCTCTCTTTTGACCCTTTTCCCAGGGTCTTCACATAACCGGCCTCCAAATTGACGTCAAGCAACCTGAGATGTACCAATTCCGATACCCGCAGTCCGGTGGCGTAAAGGAGTTCCAGCATGGCCCTGTCGCGCTGCCCCAGGGGTGTTGTGATGTCCGGCTGTGAAAGGAGTTGCTCAACTTCATCGAGGCTCAGGATATCCGGCAGTTTTTGTTGGATACGCGGTGTTTCCAGAAGCCTTGCAGGATTCTCTTTCATTCTGTCTTCTGAAACAAGAAACCGAAAAAACGTTTTGATGGCGGAGATATTCCGGGCCTGGGACCTTTTGGAGAGCTCAAGGGAAAGGCTTCCCAGGTAGTCTCGAATTTGAGTTCGGGAAATCTTAACGGGGTTTAAATTCCGGCTTTCCAGATAAGTGATAAACCGGACGAGATCTCGACTGTAGGCCTGAATGGTGTTTTCAGCAAGACCCCGCTCAACCTGCAAATAGGTGATGAATTCATCTACCAGATCGTACACCTGTTGACCTCTGCTTTTTCCTTGAGACCGCCAAAATCAATCCGACCCGCAATGTTCTGAACCTGCAATGGCGGGGCCGGTAATTACGAAAAATCATAGAAATGATCATTTTTGGTCAGAATTCTGGGTCCTTCAGCTTCCAGAACAACCATCTCCTCAAGGCGCACCCCTCCCTTGCCCGGGATGTAGATGCCCGGTTCAACGGTAAAAACGTTTCCTGATCGCAACAGGACGGCGTTTCTGGGCCCGAGCCTTGGCCTTTCATGGGTGGCAAGGCCGACCCCGTGGCCCAGGCCGTGTCCGAAGTATGCACCGAAACCGGCATCAGCAATAATATTTCTGGCGACGGCATCCACCTGGGTGCTTTCTGCTGAAGGGTGGATTTCTTCCAGGGCCACCAGTTGCGCCTGCCGAACCGTGCGGTAAATGGTCTTGAAAGTGTCATCCGGTTCACCCACAAAGACCGTTCGTGTGATGTCGGAGCAGTAACCATTCAGTCGAACCCCGGCATCCAGGATAATCGGCTCTCGAGACCGGATTTTTCGGTTTGAGGGAACCGCATGGGGCAGCGCACTGTTGGGGCCTGATGCCACAATGGATGGAAAAGACAACCCTTCCGCACCGGCCTCCTTTGCCAGGCCTTTGATCTGCCAGGCCACGTCTTTCTCTGTTACACCCGGTTTGAGAGCCGAAATGACCTCATCCAGGATGTCTGAAATCATATCCGCCGCATTTTCGAGGGCTTCAACTTCCCGATCTTCTTTGATTTCGCGCATATTCTCCACCACGCCGTTCAAAGGGGTCAATGCGGCCGGGGGTGAGAGTAGGGCGAGCTTTTCCGCGGTCTTTCGGTGTAGATCCCACGTCACGAAATCTTCTTCAAAGCCAAGATTGTGCAGGTTAAATCCTTTTGTAAAATCGGGGATATCATCCACAAAACTTTTCTTAAGTGTATACACGTTGAACGCCGCTGCCTCACTTTCAGCGGCAAGCGTATACCTGGAATCCGTTATGAGCAGACGTTTTGTGCCATTGATCAGAAGGGACCCCGAGGATTCGGTGAACTGGCTGTCTTCCGAACTGAAGCCTGAAAGATAACGCCGGTTTTCGGGTTTGATAATCCAGGCCCCGTCGCAACCGATTTCAGGGGATGACTGCAATAATTGGACAAGTGCCCCAGCCCGTTGCGCGTAAATTGATTCACCCATGGTTTACCTCAAATTTCAAAATGAGTTCATTCTAGCAAAAGCGTTTTGGGAAAGCAATTGTGGGAAATGGCAACGGGATTAGCAAAAATCATGTTTTTCCCGAAATTTGGCCCACCCATGATCAGTTGACAGAACCCTGCCCACCTGCTAGAAATCCTGAAAACTTCCTCGAAAGGATATGGGTGATTTTCAAATATGGCCGTTGGAAGCATTGTCGAATATATTGATCAGAGCCGATTGATTTGTACCGTCTGTTTGCAGGACAAGGGGAATCGGCTACATCTGCTGACGCCCGCCAACCGGGAAGTGAACCTTTCCCCGAAAAGGACACTGCTCGTTTCAGGGGCCCAAATTGATGTGGCACAACCAAGGGATCAATTGCTTCAGAAGCTGCAGCAGATAGAATTGTTGCGGATAAAGCTGAAAAAAGAGATTGACGTCAAGGAAATGTGGGAGCTGATTCGGGATGAGGAGGAAATTTTTGATTACCGTTACCTGGCGCAGCTGGCTTTCGGCGAAGACGCCACCGAGGATCACTTTTCGGCTGTGGTCCGGGCACTTTTTGAAAACCGGCTCTATTTCAAGATGAAAAACGGGCTCTTTCTGCCAAACTCGAAAGATCGTGTCGAACAGATTATCCGGCTGGAAGAGGAGGCTGCCGAAAGAGCGGAGCGACTTGAACGGGGTGGCAGGTGGCTCAAAGAAGTGCATCAGGGAAAACAAACCAAGGAGCCGGATTTCAGCAAAGATATTATCCAGCTTTTAATTCAACTGGCGCTTTACGGTGCCGATGCCGATGATTTCAAATATGGCAGGGAATTGCTTTCGTATGCGGGCATAACAGATATCCGGGAGGCCAGATCTCTGCTCATAGCCTTGGGTGAATGGGAAGAGGACGAACCCCTTGATCTGCTTCGATCAGGGGTGGAGACCGCTTTTACGACCACGCAACTGGAAGAATCTGCGCGCCTTGCGGTTTCAGGGTTTTCTGAAAACCGGCGTGAAGACCTGAGGTCCTTGCCCATTATGACCATTGATGGGCCAAAAACCCATGACTTTGATGACGCCATCAGCGTAGAAATTTTTGATAATGAGTTGAGAATCGGCGTCCATATTGCTGATGTGGCGGCGGTGATCAAAAAGGACAGTCCAATTGACGTCGCGGCAAGAGACCGGGCTTCGTCTCTATATCTACCCAGAAGACAAATCCCCATGATTCCCGAGGATCTTTCCCAGGATTTGTTAAGCCTGAAAGAGGGGTGTGATCGTCCGGCCATTTCTCTTCTGGCAAGGTTCGACCAGGGCGGGTCCCTGCTGCAATATCGTTTTACATCCAGCATGATTCGGGTTCAACGGCAACTGAACTACAGTGATGTTAATGAAAGCCTTTTGAAGGAGAGCCAATTTCGAGAACTGCACCGATTGGCGGAAGTGCTTCGCCAAAACCGGATGAACCGCGGTGCCATGAATCTTTCTCTGCCTGAACTGGAAAT
Source organism: uncultured Desulfobacteraceae bacterium (assembly GCA_964412835.1). Lineage (GTDB taxonomy): Bacteria > Desulfobacterota > DSM-4660 > Desulfatiglandales > Desulfatiglandaceae > NaphS2. The sequence goes on from CAYPQJ010000001.1 coordinate 58,895, forward strand.
GGACATTGATGAAGCGGGTCTCCTGAACCTGGAATTGGTACCACAGGACTCACCGTCCCGAATGATTATTGCGGAGCTCATGATCCTTTATAATGAACTGGCGGCTGAATTTTGCCGGAAGAATAACATTCCCGTATTGTTCAGGGCACAATCGCAACCAACGGAAAAGTTGCCACTGGATGAAAAAGGATATATTTTTTATGTATTTCAACAGCGAAGAAAACTGAGCCCTCTTCATGTCAGCACGAATCCAAAGCCCCACAGCGGTCTGGGGGTCCCAAATTACACCCAGGCCACCTCGCCCATACGCAGATATCTTGACCTTATTGTACAGCGGCAATTAACCCGTTTTCTCGGGAAAAGCACGCCCATTTACAATGAAGAAGACCTGGAAGAGATCAGGGTTTCCGTCGAACCCCTGGTCAAGACACTGGGGCGCATCCAGCGAAACCGTTTGCGCTATTGGACTTTGAAATATCTGGGGATGAACCCGGGCAAAACATTTAACGCCCTGGTACTGGATGAATTCAAAAACAAATACAGGATTGTTTTGACGGATTTTCTCATGGTGACGGATTTCAAGCGTCAGGACGGCATCATATTTTCCAAAGGGCAGGAAATCCTGGTAAAGGTTAAAAAGGCCGATCCGTGGGATGATGTGATCGTCTTGGATTACGTGCCCGAAAATCAGGAATTTTGATCCTTTTCCAGGCGATAATCCTCTTTCAGGAGAAGACCGCCCGATCTGTCGTAAACCAGTATCCTGAGTTCCGAGGGTATTTTTTCAGCCGAGGCAAAAGACCATTTGGTTCGAATTCGTCGAAAATTCCTTATTTTGTAGGACTGGCCTTTTTTTGGGTTGACGGGCATTCCGTTTTCAAAGGCTGCTTTCGGCGAAGGCCTCAGCTGCGGCGGATCTGTTGACCGATCCACTGCAATGATGAAAAGATATCCCCGGATGGGTGAGTGGCCGGGGCTGGACCGGGCCAGCTTGAAATTAACGGATAAGTTGCCCCCTCGACGGTTTATTTTCAGTTCTTTAATGCTGACAACGGACTTCTGAATACCCAATTCTGCCGGCATTTTGCTGCTGCCGGTTGATGTTTTGTTGTCGCCGGGGGGCAATTGGGGTTGTGCCGGTTTTTTGGGGCTTTCGGCGGGTATCTTTGAGGGGTCAATGTAATTTTCCACGAACTTCAACCGCTGTCTTGCCTGATAAAGGGCACTCTGGGTTTCCTGGAAATCTTTTTCAAGTTTTCCCAGGAGGTTTTCCTGATGTTGTCCGTCGAAATACCAAACTAACACCAGCAAAGAGAACAGGAAATAGAGCACAAGGACCGTCACAATGCCAAGAAGAAGCCAGAAATTGACATTGAAGATCCACACTCGTCCCAACCCCTTTGATGCCATTACGGTAACGTTATTCAGTTCGGGGGCTTTGGTTTTTGTCAGCAGCAGTCTGTTTTGAAAGGATTTCATGGATGTTTTAATCCCTATGAGGTTTAGAAAAAGCTTATCCATAATCACACGGTTCACGTTTACCAAAATAGAAAAGCGATTTCAAGGCGGCAGTTTAACCGCCTCATAAAGGCTGACGGATCATTGATGACCATGAGAATGCAAGAAAAATGAAACATTCAAAAATCCGGGAGGCGCGCACCGGTGGGGAACCTGAGGCGGCCAAATTCAGCGCATTCCTGGGCCCGATCCTCCTGTTAACCCATATTTTCTTTTTGAATTTCATATCCAGAATTATTTTTGCACCCCTGCTGTCCAGTGTTCAGAAAGATCTGGGGCTGGCCCACGTTGAAGCGGCCTCTCTCTTTCTTTTTGTCAGCATGGGGTATTCCGTTTCCCTTCTGGGTTCCGGTTTTGTCTCCAAGCGTCTTCAGCACAAAAAAACCATTGTCTTGTCGGCCATAGCCGTCGGGGGTTCGCTTCTCGGTATTGCTTTGTGCCACAGCATCTGGAGCATTCGAGGGGGATTGCTTCTGCTGGGGCTGGCCGCAGGGCTCTACCTCCCCTCCGGGCTTGCCTCCCTGACGGTACTGGTCAATGTCAGGCACTGGGGAAAAGCCATCGCCACCCACGAACTGGCCCCGAATTTGAGTTTTTTTATAGCACCCCTGCTGGCGGAGTGTTTGATGATGTGGTTTTCGTGGCGGGGTGTGTTGGTTTTTCTTGGGGTCTTTTCTATCTTGACGGGGGCCTTGTTTTCTCTTTTTTTCAAAGGTGGGGATTTTCCCGGTGAAGCGCCGAATTTTCTGTCCGTCAAAACCCTTTTTTCCCAAAAGTCCTTCTGGATCATGATGGTTTTGTTTTCCTACGGTATCTGCGCCACCCTGGGGATTTATACCATGCTGCCGCTGTATCTGGTGGCCCAGCACGGTTTGGAGCGAAACTGGGCCAATACCCTGGTGGCGCTATCACGGATATCAGGCATGTTCATGGCGTTTTTGGCCGGGTGGATGACGGATCGGATGGGTCCCGGATTGACCATGAGCGGGGTGTTTCTGTTGGCGGGGCTGGCAACCGTTCTCCTGGGTGCTTTGACAGGATCATGGTTGGTCCTCATGGTCTTTTTGCAGCCCGTTGTGGCCGTCTGCTTTTTTCCGCCGGGTTTTGCGGCACTGTCCGCCATCGGTCCCGCCAGTTCAAGAAACGTCGCCGTATCCCTGACCGTACCCGCTGCTTTTTTAATCGGGGCCGGTGCCATTCCCATGGGTATCGGCATGATGGGTGACGCAGGCCTTTTCGCCCTTGGGGTTTCTTTCGCCGGTGGGCTTATCCTTTCGGGCGCCATTCTGGCGCTGTTCTACAAACCGGGAGACGTGAAGAAAATTGTTTCTTCTTGACCCGTTAGCGATCATTCCCTATAATTCGTCCTCGGTAAATTCTGGTATCAATGATTGTAAACACCGGAACTTCAGTGTTTTTTTAAGAAAGCATATGACTTGGAGGTTATAATGGGTAAAGTAGGAATCATCGGAGTTGGTCAAAGCGCTTTCGTGCGTGGATACCCCGGGTCCATCAGGGAACTTGCCTTTGAAGGATTCAAGGAGGCCATGCAGGACGCTCAAATATCCAATAAGGATATTGATGCGTCGATCATTTGTTCGGCCCCGGAATATGACAAACAGAGGTCCCCTGCGGGCGTCTTTGCGGAATACCTGGGGCTCACGCCGCAGCCCACCTGTTACCTGGAAAGCCTGTGTTCTTCCAGCAGCATGGGGTTAAGGTTCGCTTATTCACTGGTAAAGTCAGGTCTTCACGATGTGGTGGCCGTGGTGGGTTTTCAGAAAATGTCGGAGATTTCCTCGGCCGAAAGCCAGGAACGGATGGGCCGGGGCGCGGACATTCAGTGGGAGAGTACCTTCGGCACCATGATGCCGGCATACTATGCCATGTATGCCAAACGGCATATGGCGGAATACGGTACCACCCCCGAAGATTTGGCGCTCATTCGCGTGAAAGCCGCCACCTACGGTCAGTTGAACGAAAAAGCCGTATATCGCAAACCCGTGACCTTTGAAATGTTTTCGGATCCGAACAGCCCCATGTCGAATCCTGTGGCATCCCCTCTCAGGGTGGGGGATTGCTGCGCCAATGCGGACGGCAGTTCCTGTATTCTCGTTGCAAGCGAAGAAAGGGCAAAGGCCTTCTCCAAAAAGCCGGTGTGGATACTGGGCCTGGGATCAGCATCTACCGCCGTCAACCTGGCCGGAAGAGATCTGTTCTCGGGCCTGACGGTGGCAAAGGAATCGGCGGCGCAGGCCTACAAGATGGCCGGCATTACCGCCAAAGATGTGGATGTGGCGGAAGTCCATGACTGTTTCACCATCGCCGAGATGATGGCCTATGAAAATTTAGGCTTTGCAAAGCCCGGAGAAGGAAAAGAGCTGATCAAGGGCAAAGAGACTTATAAAGAGGGGAGCATCCCGGTCAATGTGGACGGTGGTCTGTTGTCCAAGGGGCATCCCATCGGCGCCACCGGCGGTTCACAGATCAGAACCATCGTGCTCCAGTTGCGGGGTGAGGCCGGTGACATTCAGGTCAAAGATCCGGAGATCGGGCTGGTTCATAATATCGGCGGTGTGGGTCTGTACGGAAACGTCAGCATTTTGGGGAGGTAATATCATGGGAAAGAAAAGAGAAGTGGATGATCGATTCAAGAAATTCGGAACCGTGAGTTTTACCGCCATCACCAAGGTCAACGACTTTGTCAGTCAGCTGGAGGAAGGAAAAGTCATGGGGACCCGGTGTAAGGAATGTGATGCGGTTTATTTTCCGCCCCGGTCCGATTGCGCCAAGTGCCTGTCCAGCGATATGGAATGGTTTGAGGTGGCCGGAAAAGGCAAGCTGGTTTCCTACAGCAAACTGGAGTACGCGCCCATCGGGTTCGGCGATGATCTCCCCTATGCCATTGCGTTGTTGGATTATGGTGATTACAAGGTCTTCGGCAGGATTGCCGACGAAGTTCCTGAAGAAGAAATTCAGGTGGGCATGGAGATGACCACCCGGCCCAACACCTTGAGCAACGGCCAGTTGAATTTCGTCTTTCAAAAGGCCTAAAATAAAAATCCCCATTCCCACCGCATTGTCGGCGGGGATGGGGCCCTGAACCGGAGACTGATTTGGTTATTTCCCATGGTGAAAATCCAGGGTGGCTGGAAATTGCCATTGACGCGGTGCCTGAGTTGAAAGATCCTCTGAGCGCCTTTTTTTTTGATCTGGGCTGCACGGGGCTGGTCTTTGAGGATTTCGGCAACCGTACCCTGAAGGCATATCTGCCATTAGAAAAAAGCCCGGAGGATATCCAAAACCGGATTTCTATATACCTGGGCTAACTGTCATTGATTCATACCCACCTTAACGCTCCCGGTTTCAGGCTGAGCAAAATCGAAAATCAGGACTGGCAACGAAACTGGCGGCGTTTTTTTCGTCCCGTCCGTATAAGCCCCAAACTTCTGATCCTGCCGGTTTGGGAGAAACTGACGTCTCATGCTGAAGAAACGCATATTATCCGCATTGATCCGGGCCCGGCATTTGGAACGGGGCAGCATGCCACCACCAAAATGTGCCTTCGGGCCATGGAATCCTTTGAGGCCGAAAGGGCGCAAACCCTTCTGGATGTGGGCACGGGGAGCGGCATCCTGGCCATTTACGGGGCGAAGCTGGGATTTAGGAAAATTGAAGCCATTGATGTTGACCCCGAAGCGGTGCGATGGGCCGAACGGAACATCGGGTTGAATGGCGATGCAAATGCCATTACACTTTCCGGAACGGGAATTGAAGCGATAGAGGGCCGTTTTTCCCTGGTATGCGCAAACCTGATTCTGGGGGAACTTCTCCGGCTCATGCCGGTATTTTCCCGGCTGGTCGAAACCCGCGGCCACCTGGTGGTCTCGGGTATTTTGACGGACCAGGTGGAAAGGGTCGAGGAAGCCCTGCCTGCGACAGGTTTTTTGGCCGTCCACAGGCTTTACGAAGACGAATGGGCCTGCATGGTTTTAAGGAAGGGTGATGAGTGATATTTCCTTAAGGCGTTTTCTGGTTGAAGATCTTGAGATAGAGGACGATTTCTGCGTGATTAAGGGCCGTGAAGCTCACCATATGTCCAGGGTGCTGCGAATGGGGCGGGGCGACGCTCTGGTTCTCCTGGACGGAAAAGGGGGCCGGTTTCTGGCTGAGATCCAATCGGTTTCCCGTGAGGCCGTAAAAGTTCGAATCCAGAAGTCTCTAGACCATGAGCCGCCGCCGGCGCTCGAGATCACCCTGTGCCAAGCCGTGATCAAATCAGGCCCCATGGATTATCTCATTCAGAAAACTTCCGAGCTGGGGGTTACCCGAATTTCCCCTTTCTTCAGTTCTCGAAGCGTCGTCCATCTGAAAGCGGACAGGCATCAGAAAAAACGCAACCGCTGGCGAGAAATCGCTCACAGCGCCGCAAAGCAATGCAACAGGGATATTCCCGCTGAAATCGGGCCACCGGAATCTTTTGACAGACAACTGGCGTTATTTAGCAAAGCTCCCGGGCTCAGAGTGATTCTGTGGGAAAAAGAAACATCACGGGACCTGAAGGATTTGCTTCAAAATCATGAACCGTCAATGAGCTTTACGGGGATGGTGGGCCCTGAGGGAGGGTTTACGCCGGAAGAGGTTTCATCCGCTCAGCACGCCGGTTTTATACCGGTCTCCATGGGCAGCCGGATTCTGAGGGCTGAAACCGCGGCCCTGGTTCTGGTGGCCATTGTTCAATATGAATGGGGGGATCTTCACATGGGTTGAGGCGGTCGCTTTTGGAAATGCGCTACGCTTTGATAAACCGCCTTGACGTGTATCGGACCAGCTCTTATACTCTCTTGCGTTATTATAAGGACCCGAAAACGGAGGGGGTTGAAAATTGATTATTCCAGGGTCTAATAGAATTTTTTATTAATATCTTACAGACGGAAGGGTTAAGATGAAAAAGCGGATTCTAATCACACTTGGCATCATTCTGTTTCTAAGCACGGCAACGCTGGCGTTTTCGGGGGACAACCCGCTCAAATCCGAAGAAAAAAGGGTGAATGCAAGCTTCGCGGCATTGATTCCCCCTGATAAAATTATCGGTGTGGACAAATTTTATCAGGTTTATCAGGATGTCATGGCGGGCAAAAAGAAGGCTTATCTGATTGATGTGAGGACGCACCCTGAATTCTATGCCTTTCATATTGAAGGGACCGATCATATCCATTCGGGACATGTGTATACGATTCCGAAGAAAATCAAGGATCCGAACGCAGAGATCTATGTGTGGTGCCGTACATCCAAACGGGGCAAATATGTAGTCGGATTTCTCTACAAATATGGTTACAAGAACGTCTACCTTTACAAAGACGGTATAGTGGGCTGGGCCAAGGCCGGTCATCCCTTTGTGAACCAGTTTACGGGAAAATTCACAATCAACGAATATCGAAAAATTCCCTCCGATGCTGAAAATTCCTTCCGCGTAAGGGAATTTCATCCATATTAACCAGGACATCAGCAACATCAGCAAAAAAGTGGGAAAGGGCCTTAATATTCCTTTTCCTGAATCATTTCTAAGGGCTATAAAAACTTTCGGGTGTTTTTTTAATGGGAGGAAAAACTATGAAATTCGTGGTGATTGGGGGAGATGCGGCAGGCATGAGCGCCGCAAGCCGAGCAAAAAGAAACCAGCCGGAAATGGACGTAACGGTCCTGGAACAGACCCAGGATGTTTCCTACAGTGCCTGCGGCATGCCCTACAATATTGCGGATCCGGATCGGGACATGGATGATCTGGTGGTCAGAAGTGCACCCGTGTTCAGGAAAAAGCAGGGTATTGATCTCCGAACCGGTCATCGGGTGGAGGCCATAGATGCTACCGCCAAAACCGTCAGCGGCCATACCCTGAAGGGGGAAAGCTTTGAAGTCCCCTATGACAAACTCCTCATCGCCACCGGCGCTTCCCCCATCATGCCGGATTTGCCGGGAGTTGATCTTCCCGGCGTGATGGGGCTGAAAAGCCTGACCGACGGCAAGCGAATAAAGGGGTTTATCCGTGAACGGAACGTTGGAAAGGTCGTCATTATCGGCATGGGATACATTGCCCTGGAGATGTCTGAGGCCCTTCGCGCCAGAAACATTGAAGTCCATATGGTAAAACCCAGGGCCGCATTTCTGCCTCGTTTTAATGAGCAACTTGCGTTAATGGTGAGAGAAGAAGTCGAAGGCAACGGGGTCAACCTCCATCCGGGTCATGAGATTAATGAAATCAAAAAAACGGATGACAACCTGATGGTGGTATGCCCTGACCTGTCAATTGAAGGAGAGATGGTGCTGGTCAGTATCGGGGTTCGGCCAAACAGTCGGTTTGCCGAAAAAGCGGGGATTGAACTGGGCGTAGGAAAAACCATCGCCGTGGGCCGGTCTTTACAGACGTCCAACGGGGATATCTATGCCGCCGGTGACTGCGCCGATGCCTACCATGTGGTAACCGGAAAAAAAACCTGGGTTCCGCTGGCCTTGTGGGCCGGCCGGGGGGGCTGGGCCGTGGCGGACCATGTTTCAGGCAAGGATGTGAGCCTTCAGGGGATTGCTGGAACAGCGGTCTTCAAGGTATTTAATCTTCAGGTGGCCGGTACGGGTTTGAATGGGGACGAGGCTTTAAAAGCGGGGTTTGATCCTGCCTGGGTGACCATCAAAAGCAGAAGTCGGGCCCACGCGCATCCGGGGTCAAAAACCATTCTTGTGCATATGGTGGGGGACCGAAAGTCCAGACGTCTTCTGGGGGTCCAGATGGTGGGACAAGAGGGCGTTGCCCATCGGATCAACGCCCCTGCTGTCGCACTTCACGCCGGTTTGACCGTTGAAGCGTTCAGTCAGAGCGATCTGGCCTATGCCCCGCCCTTCAGCCCGGTATGGGATCCCATGCTCACCGCCGCCAACCAGTTGTTGAAAAAAATGTGATACCGGCATCTTATGGAACTTCGGCACGTTTAACATGGTACAAACTGAACACGGTAACGTGGGAGATCTTCCTTGCTTCCCGACCTGCGCAAGCAAGTGCAGGACCTGGAGAAACACCCGGTTGAAACGGAAAGGGTGATTGACACGGAAACATTCGACACGCTGATTATCGGCGGCGGCCTCAGCGGTATCTATGCCGCCTGCCTACTGACCCGAAAAAATGAATCTTTTGTCATTCTCGAAGCCCGGGAACGTATCGGGGGCCGGATTTTATGCTCTGAATATCAGGGATTCTTCGCCGACCTCGGCCCCTCCTGGTACTGGCCCGAAATCCACCCGAAAATGGCACACCTGATACACACCTTGGGGCTCAAGGGATATCGCCAGTTCGAAGACGGCATGGGTCGGTTTCAACGGTTCAACGATACCGTTCAGACCCTCCGGGGCTACACCACGGAACCCCGTTCCTGGCGGCTTTCCGGCGGCATGATGAGGCTGATCAAAAAACTCTGTGAGGATATTCCCGAAAACGCCATCCGATGCAACCATCCAGTCTGTGAGATCGAAAGAACGTCCGTCGGCGTGCGGGTCAGCGTTGGAGAACTGGAGCGGAAGCCATGGGCACGATTCAATGCCGGCAGGGTTCTTCTCGCTCTGCCCCCGCGCCTGGCCGCGGCCACCATACTCTTTACCCCGGAGTTGTCCTCTGATCTGACCCAGGCAATGCTGAAAACCGGTACGTGGATGGCGGGTCAGGCCAAATTCTATGCCTTTTACGAAGACCCTTTCTGGCGGCAATCGGGCTTTTCGGGCGAGGCGTTCAGCGAACGGGGTCCACTGGGCGAAATCCACGACGGGTCCAACAACAGCCATGGGCCCTACGGCCTGACCGGCTTTATCGGTATCCCGGCTGTGCAGCGCAACCATCCGCAACGTCTTATTGAGGCGATTTTGTCCCAACTGGCGAGCATCTACGGTTCACCGGCGGCACAGCCGACGACATGCTTTTATCAGGATTGGGCCCGCGAACGGTTTACCGCCACCGAGTACGACCAGCCACCGATGGCTGAACACCCCCTGTATCATCCCCCGGCCGGACAAACTGCCATCTGGAACGGGACCATTCATTTCGCCGGCACGGAAACCGCCACCGAAAACGGCGGCTACCTCGAAGGCGCTCTGGCCGCCGCCGAACGGGCGGTGATGCACCTTCACTGACCACAGTCTTGGTAAAACACGGGAAATTTGTTCTAACGCGGACTGTGTGTCTGGAGATGGGGTCGCCCTGTGGAATTATAAGCCTTATCGTAAAGTTTATGACATTGACTCTGTACTCGTTATCCTTTATCTCCTTAGGAAAAGCGATGATCATATTCGCCTCCTTCGCAGCCAAAGATGGGGATAAAACTGCGCATAGCCTCGTTGCGAAACGATTAATAACTATAGGTTCCCCCACGATAGCTGGCCTGGAATGTGCCAAAAACCACAGTTGTCCCGGGTTTGACTGAAAATGAAGGGTAGTATTTTTTGCTCTTCCGTTTTTGGCGTTTTTTGTTCCATGAGGCGTATTGGTTGCCATTCATGTCATAGAGCGCCACAAAAGCGATGGAGAGCCTATACGAGCCTCTCAACTTAAAACCAACGGTAACAGTCCCTGAAGATTGCATCTGATTGGGGTCGCATTCGCGCATCTTAAACCTCAATCCTTCTATCTTTTTCTTGTACTCCTTTACTATTCTGAGGCCTTGGGATGCCCTATCCTCTGCGGGTTGGTTTTCTGCGGCTAAGGGTGCGGCAGTCACATCTGCTGCTATTTTAGCTTCGATCCAGTCCGAAGTCCCGACTATGAAAAAAGATTCGGTTGGGTCTTCTTCCGACGTAAAGATATCGGTATCACCAGAAACGGCGTCAACCGAAAATGTGGCATCTCCAGCCACGGTGTATGTGGAAGGGACAGTCGCCTCTGTTGTGGATGCACCCACATACTCAGTGTAGGTCCCGGCATCATCTTCGCTTACAGGTTCTCCATCAAAAGCGCTTGTATCCAGATAGCCCGCTACATATCCTTCAGCGTTCGTTCCCTCATCCCATTGGATGGTTACATCTTCATTCACATTGATGGATGCACCCTCAATCGGTTGAAGGATAGTGGCCTTGCCAGGGATCGTGACTGCGGCATGCTGATATAAGACACTTCCCACAGGATTCTTCACAACAAAGTCAACAGTATCTCCTGAGGTCAATTGGCCAAGATCGGCATAATAAACCGGCAAAACAACCTTCACATCTAATCCGCTATCCGTCTGAAATTCCAAAGGTAACCCGTAGGACATGGAAACATCATTGACAGTAAGCTTAGCGTTTTCGATATCCGTCTCCCCTTCTGTAACCGTTGCAATGGCTCCTGACCCATTATCATCACTCCATACGGATCCGGCCACCAGGGTCTTCGAGGAAGACGAATCACTGTCGGAACACCCTGAAGTACTGAATAAGACGCTGCTTAAAGAGAAAAACATTAAAAACAATACCATTCCACATTTTCTAACAAAATATTCCTTTTCCATTTTTGATCTCCTTTCACACCAGATTTTTAATTATGATCATATCATTAACTCAAATATAACCGCTTGATTTTGCTATATGCCGGTTTCAATTTTTGTGAATTTTGCATCTTTTTACGAATTTGTCATCCGTAGAACAAAGAAATTTTAAAATCAAGAAAAAACGAACCCTCAAAGCGTATGTCTCCATCCTTCATTCTTTGAGAGCCCGCCTGACAAGCTGGGTGATATCCAGGACCTCAAGGGGAATCTTATTCCTCCTCACATAGGTCATCATGGTCCTGACGCATTGCTGGCACGAGGTGACGACCGCATCAGCGCCGGTACTCAGGATCTCTTCGATCTTTCGCTTTGCAATTTGCGCGGAAAGCCTGGCATCGACCATCTCTAAATTCCCGCCGCCCCCGCCGCATTCGGTTGAATCTCAACTCAATGAACGGCAAAAAGCTATAATTATTCAAGCCCAGGGTCGGGCCATGGTAACGGATTGAAATGGTTTGAGAAAGGACACAAACGGAGCCCAAAATGGGGCCTATAATCGCGCTTTCAGGTCCTGAAAAGGATCTTTTAGGATTGGGAAGATGAACAACGCCAGGCAAGTGAAAGGAAGAAGGGGTAAATCTGAAATATTCACTTAACCGGTTGGGGGGAAATAGGCCGAAGTCAGTTTATATTTTTGGTCGCTATCTTGCTTTGTTTTTGGATTGAACGTCATTAGCAACAAGCACACAACTTTACATCAGCCTCTTTTCATGTAAAGTTAAGGGCGCTTTCTTTGCATTACGACGTGGAAGTGTAAAGAAAACATGAGATCCCCCATCGACAAAAACAGCCCCTTGACCAACTGATTGTGGCCAAGGGACGGTTTCATCGGCCTATTTCCCGGGGGGCGTGGGCCTCAGCACACCATTTTTGTCTCTTTTGTTGGGATAGGGTTGTTTGGGCAAGGGGGCGCCGGGCAGTTCTTCGACGGATTTTCCGTACTTCCAGTCCGGCGGGCAAATTGCCACGTACCTGGCATAACCGCCTGTGCCGCCTTCGGGTTTTGCAAAACCGATCATGACCAGGGCGCCGGCCGGTGGCACCTTATCCAGATTCATCATTCCCTCGGCCTGGCAGAAGTTGTTTTTCAGCAACCAGTTTTCTCCTTCCAGGTTGGGTGTGGTGTCCGTGTCCAGCGGTTCATGACCGTGAAACAGGATTTTTCGTTCCAAATGCAGGAGTTTGAGGGCATCCAGCTTTGTCCCGGGAAACGGCTTTTTAGCGAAGCGATCGGTTTCTTTCCATTTCTTGTACCAATCCGATCGAATGGCCACCACCGACCCTTCAGGAACTTTTCCGTATTTGGCCTCCCAGGCTTTGATATCAGCGATGGTGGCATGATAGCCGGGATCTTTCTTGACTTTTTCGTGAATATCAATAATTACAAGAGGCCTGATGGCATAGGTGGCCGGCAGATCGCTGATGGTAGCGCCGTATTCGTAGAAATGGGCCGGCGGATCTAACTGGGTGCCGTACTGGTCTGTGACCAATTCATAGGATGTGGCGATAAATCCATGTTTTTTGTAATCAAAAGCCTCGCCGATTTCGCAATAACCGTCATATTTTTTCCCTGCCACCGAGGGTTTGAACTTGGCCTGTCCAAAACCGGGCCAAACTGATATGGTCGGGTTGAATGCATGGGTTAGATCAACATATTTGGCTTTCTTCAGGACATTGTTGTAAACATCCCAGAGCTTTGTGTTCTCACCCATGGCAGGTGCTGCAGCCATGGTCATCAGCAGGATAAAAAACGTTGCAACAATCATCATCCGATTTTTCATAATTCCTCCTTGAATTAATTGTTACGGTTATTTAAAACCAATTACCGAGAAACTCCAATTTGGGGATATTAAAAAAAGGGTTATTGTGTGTCAAGCAAACAGATTCAAAATATTAAATGACAATACCTGTAAATCACCATTTGAGATAAAATGAGGATAATATCATGATTCGCGCAAAACTCTGGTTTCGATGTGCCGCCATGCACGATCCGGTTACCCCCACCATTTTGAAACCCGCTGTCGTCAGTTGGGAAGCCAAACACCGAACGGTGGATTTGACCATCGAACGGGCCTTCAACGGTTATGAACTCATCATGCGAATGAAGGGATGGGTTACCGTCGATGTGAAAAAGGCCATTGAGGCCGTCAAAAAAAGAGGGCGGCTGAAAGTGCTGGATGACCGGGAACTGGTGGTGGAGTTTGAATCGGAATCAGATTTCGAGACTTTGAACGGCGAGCTGGCGGAAGCGTTCGGGGACCAACTGGACATGGATCGGATATGACTCCGATGGATTCCGATCCCGTCGAAATTCCTGTGGACGGAGTTCTGGATCTTCACACATTTGACCCCCGAGATGTTGCTTCAGTGGTAGACGAATACCTGTGGGCCTGCATGCAGAAGGGGATCCTTGACGTCAGGATCATCCACGGAAAGGGCAAAGGGGTGCTCCGCCGTACGGTGCATTCGCGCCTTTTAAAACACCCGGATGTGGCACAATACCAGCTGGATGACGGTCCCTCGGGATGGGGGGTCACCTTGGTTAAGCTCAAAAGGGTACGGCTCAAACCGTAACAGTCCGAAATGCGTTCATAAGGGTCTTATGGGCGTTCCCTGAGGGCCTTGAACATGCGGTTTCTGTCCAGCGGTTGAACCTCGCGAACGATCCAGTTCCTGAAGTCCTCTCCTTCGGGGGTGGACTGCTTATAACTCATCAAATCCAATTGAACACCCAGGGCTTCGGACACACGGGCCGCCAGAATGGGCCATATTTCGCCGATATCGCCCACAATGGGAAGGCTTCCCGGAATCCTGGCGAATCCTGACATTTCCATTCGAAAGGGAATCCCAATGGATTTTGTTTTGGGCAGCCCCCGGTCCACAGCCCCGGATACCCGGCCGTCTTTTCGTTCATGCATCCATGCTTTTTCAAGGGTCGGATCCAGGTCGATCCTCACGATCTTCTTTTTCGCCAGGGAATAGGTCCGGTCCCCTTCCCAGTGGGCCCAGATGCCGTGGCCCGTGTAGCGTTCAAAGGGACCGTCGTGAATTTCCTGGCTCAGGGCCACAGCCGACTCAATGATCACATCAGCGCTCTCCATGAGATCTGCGATCCTGCGGCATCTCTGTGAGATGGAAATGGAATCCCCCACCGCCAGGCCCACTTCTCCGCCCCCCACCAGTTGAGGGACGGTCACCAGCACAGGCACCTGCTTTTGAGCGCCGGCGCCGATCATGGTGTAGGGGTCCGCCCCCAAGCCGGCCACCTGCTCAAAGGGAAGGCCATACCGTCGGGCCAGAGCGAGAACGTCCCGCGCCAGCCGCTCCGTACGAAGTCCGGTGGGATAGGCCATGTTTCCCGCCACCTTGGTAATCACATCCCCCCTGGCGCCGATCATCCTGCGGAAAAGATCCATATCCAGAGAAATTTCGTTTTCCCAGGCGTGAAACTGATCCAGCTTGAGAAGGCTCACCTCAAGACGTCCATCAACGGGAAGGAGATCTGCATCGACGCCCAGATCGTCGCCATAGACGCGTTTGACCATTTCCAGCGCCCCCGCCATCTCGTGACTCACCACGGCGGAACTGGTACTCACCCCGTCAATGAGGCCTTTGTGAATCAGCTCTGCAATCAGGGTGGTAACCCCTTCATGGATGTTGGGGCCGCTGCCCACCACGGCAACAATTCTACCGTTGTTCTTTTTGGTGTCCACCATGATGTCGATGGCCCGGTCCACCCGGCTCCGGATTTCTTCAGGAAGGGCCTGATAAACGGTATCGATGGCAGCGTGATCAATGGGCATGGGAATTATTTTGTGGTTTGTTTGAATCAATATGAACACCTCTTTGAAACGTTCTTTTCCCGGAAAGGATTCTGATGATTTCAGCATGCCTGTGAGCGGCAGCCTGCGTTCGAAACGCTGCTTCCCTGGCATTGTTACCCAGGGTATCGGCTTTTTCAGGATGACCGAGCAAATCGAGGAATGCTTCCGCCAGTTCCCGAGGGTCCGAAATCTGCACGCTGCCACCCGCGGCCTCCAGCATCTCTTTTGCGTCCTGGAAATCCTCCATATGGGGTCCGTAAAGGATGGGTTTTCCCCATACGGCCGGTTCCAGAGGATTCTGCCCTCCCAGAGGAACCAGGCTGGCGCCGCAGAATACAAGTGTTGCAACGCTGTAGACCCTGAGCAGTTCACCAAAGGTATCGATTACCAGGATTTGTGCGGTTCGTTCTACTTTCCCCCGACCGATTTCCGTTTTCAGCTGGCACTTAAACCCTCGGTTGCGAATCATGATGCAAATGTCAGAAGCCCGTTTGATATGCCTGGGCGCCAGTATTAGCAGGATATCCGGATATTTTGAGCGAATTTTTTCGTAAGCCTCCAGCAGCATTGTCTCTTCCCCGCCACGCGTGCTGCCGGCAACGATTACCCGGTCGGATGGCGCCAGGTTTAAGGTTCGCCGCATTTCTCGTTCTATGGCAGGGTCCCGTGAAATGATGGTGTGATCGTACTTGGCATTTCCGTTGACCCGGATTTTGCCGGAGGGTGCCCCCATGGCATGAATACGGTCCGCGTCTGTTTTGGAAATCATGCTGAAGGCATCAAAGTTTTTGAGAACCGACCGGAAAAAGGGCCGGAACTTCAAGTAGCCTTTAAGTGATCGCGGGGAAATACGACCGTTGAGCAGGGCCAGTTTGATACCCAGTCTGCGGGCTGTGAAGATCCAGGCCGGCCATAATTCGGTTTCCAGAAAAACCATGACATGCGGTCGTACAAGGGATAAGGCTTTGATTGCGCACCCCGGCAGGTCCAGCGGTGCATAAACAACCGGGATCTCTTCTTCAAGGATCTCAAGCGCAAGGTTTCGGCCATGTTCCGTAACCGTTGAAACAATGACGGCGCAGCCGGGCAGTTTCTCCCGCAACGATTTGATAATCGCCGCAGCAACCCGGATTTCCCCCAGGGACGCCCCATGAATCCAGATTCCGGGGCTGCCCGAAAAGGATTTAACGGCCTTTGCGGGCAGAAACCCCAGACGTTCCTGAAAATGTTTTAGAAAGCGCACAGCGCTATTGAACCCAGTCAAAGGTCTTCATAACGGCCCTTTTCCATTTGCTATAGCCGGCTTCCCGCTCTTCTTCAGGTTGGATCGGCTGCCAGGTACGATCTTCAGACCAGTTTTGCCGCAACTCTTCCTGTGACGACCAGAAACCCACTGCCAACCCGGCCGCATAGGCGGCCCCTAACGCCGTGGTTTCGACGATCCGGGGCCGAATCACGGGGACGTTCAACACATCGGCCTGGATCTGCATCAATAAATCGTTTTCCACCATGCCCCCGTCCACCTTCAGATGGGGCAGTTCCTGGCCGGCGTCTTTGTTCATGGCCTCCAGGATGTCCCGGGTTTGATAAGCACAAGCTTCCAATACGGCGCGTGCCATATGGCCCTTGTGAATATAGCGGGTCAACCCCACCATGACCCCGCGGGCATCGTCGCGCCAGTAAGGGGCAAACAGGCCGGAAAAAGCGGGGACAATGAACATGCCACCGTTGTCCTCCACCGTGCCGGCCAGGTCTTCGATGTCAGGGGCTGTTTTGATTAGCCCCAGGTTGTCCCGAAACCATTGCACCAGGGCCCCGGCTATGGCGATGGACCCTTCAAGGGCATAGACCGGTTCCTGCCCGCTCACCTGGTAGGCCACCGTTGTGATCAAACCATGCTTTGATGGTACGGGATCGGGGCCGGTGTTGAGCAAGAGGAAACAGCCGGTGCCATAAGTGTTCTTGGCTTCTCCTTTTTTAAAACAAGCCTGACCCACCAATGCGGCCTGCTGATCCCCCAGGGCCCCGCAAACGGGTATCTTTTCTTCAAAGGGGCCATCATCAGCCGTTAACCCCCAGAATTCTTCGTCGGAAGACGGCACGATTCTAGGCAGCATTTGTGGCGGGATGTCAAGAATCTCCAGAATATGGTTGTCCCACGAAAGGGTCGCAAGGTCCATGAGCAGGGTTCGGCTGGCGTTGGTGACATCGGTCACGTGGGCGCCGCCTT
>CAYPQJ010000002.1:0-66185 GCA_964412835.1 uncultured Desulfobacteraceae bacterium
AGGTAGTATCGAATAATGCTGCGACCGAGCCGGTTGGCCCGCACGCCCAGAGTCTTTCCATGAATTCCCAGCACGGCGATGCAGATGACTTTTTTGCCATTGGGGGGGACGACATAAGCCGTTAACCAGTCATATTTAAACTGATCAGCCCGATCATTGATGGTGCCTGTCTTTGCCCCCAACTCAACATTCTTATAGACTTTCCTGCGTCTTTCCCGATAAAATGCCTTTCTGCACGTGCCGTGGATTACCGTGTCTTTCATGAGGACCCTCAACTCCTTTGCGGTTTCAGGGCTGACGGATACCCCCATCCGTGATTCATGCCCTTCATAGAGCACCTCGCCCGCCTCATTGACCACCCGCTTGACAACCCATGGTTTCATCATCACGCCATCATTGACCACTGCTGAAGCCAGCAGTGCCGCATGCAGAGGCGATATGGTGGTTCCCTTGTTGAATCCGCTGGCCAGCTCCGCCAGTCCGAATTCATCTTTCGGAACAAAAATTTCACTCTTGCCAACAGGAAAGTCAAAGGGAATTGAACGCTCGAAAAAGAATTTCTCAGCCGATTTCGCCATCACCTCGTAACCCAGGTCATGGATGCCCAGTTTTCCGAATACCGGATTAATGGAGGAGGCGAACGCTTTTTTAAAAGAGATGGTAGCCGAATATCTGCTTTTCTTGTCTTTCAGCTGATTCTTATAGAGTGTGTGCTTTCTCCCCACAAAAGAGACCAACTTTTCCGGCGAAAAACCTGCCGACTCCAGGGCTGCCGCCGCCGAAATGATTTTGAAGAGGCTGGCCGCCGGGTAATCCGCCTTAAGGCACAGGCTTCCCCCTTTCGCTTCACTGTCGTAATTGACCATGGCAAGAATTCGTCCATCATCAGGCTGCATGACGACGACCGCCGCCCTTACGGTGTTGGAAGTTTCAAGCAAACTCAGGATATAGGCCTGAAAGTCGGCATCAACGGATGATTCCACAATCAGGGGAATGCCTTCTCTTTGAAGGGTGAAGCTTTCTTCAATATGAGCAGGGTCCAGATTCAGGTCCTGAACACCATGGATCAGGCGTTTTCTTAACGCAAGCGTTTTCCCATTAATCGGTTTGGTGATGGCGGACAGGGCGTCCCCGTTCCGCCCAACTTCACTTTTGTACCAGGGGACCGGGAAAAAAAGCAGGTAAACGGCAATAAAGAGGCAAAGACATAGAAACAGCAAGGTTACCCGCCTGCTGAAAAATGTTTTTGAGCGCCTTTGGCGGAGATTCGGGTTGTGATCCCGCCAGCTCGGACTGTAGGAAAAACGATTATCCATCTTTATTCCCTGGGATTGAATCAATTCCCCCCATATAGGGTCTCAACGCTTTCGGGATTTCAACGCTGCCGTCTTCCCGTTGATAATTCTCCAGAATTGCCACCAGGGTTCTTCCCACCGCCAGGCCGGATCCATTCAGCGTGTGAACCAACTCATTCCCGGACTTTCCTTTTCGTTTAAAGCGGATACTCGCCCTTCTGGCCTGAAAATCCACGAAATTACTGCATGAAGATATTTCCCGATATAGCCCCTGGCCGGGGAGCCACACCTCCAGATCATAGGTCTTTGCCGCAGAAAAACCTATATCTCCCGTACAGAGATTCACCACCCGATAAGGCAGTTCAAGGCGTTTCAATATTTCTTCCGCATTTCGTGTCAATTTCTCCAGCTCATCGTAAGAATCCTCCGGTTTTGTGAACTTAACCAATTCCACTTTATTGAACTGGTGCTGCCGGATGAGGCCGCGGGTATCTTTGCCATGGGACCCCGCCTCAGACCTGAAGCATGGGGTGTAAGCAACATAGGTGGCTGGAAGATCCGCCTCGGACAGGATTTCGTCCCGGTGCATATTGGTGACGGGAACCTCTGCCGTGGGGATCAAATACAGATCCCTGCCCTCCACTTTAAAGAGATCCTCTTCAAACTTGGGCAGCTGACCGGTGCCGAACATGGATGCCGCATTGACCATGAACGGGGGGAGAATCTCGGTATACCCATGTTCTGTTGTGTGAATATGGATCATGAAATTGATCAAGGCGCGCTCCATGGCAGCCCCCGCTCCCCGATAAAGTGCAAATCTTGCCCCCGAGAGCTTGGCGGCACAGGCAAAATCCAGAATACCCAGGGTTTCGCCGATCTCCCAGTGGGGAAGGGGCTTAAATTCAAAGTCTTCAATTTCGCCCCAGGTCCTGATGACCGGGTTGTCCTTTTCATCTTTGCCCACCGGAACGGATTCATCCGGGATATTGGGTATGAGCTGAAGGAGCCGTTCCAGTTCTTCCACAAAACGTGGGAGTTCCTTTTCCTTTTCTTTAATCCGGGCTGAAACCGTTTTCATTTCAGAAATGACATCCGAGGCATCTTCGCCGTTCTTTTTCATGGCGGCGATATCATCGCTGACACTGTTTCTGCGGTGTCTGAGCGCTTCCAAAACGGAAAGCCGCTCTCTTCTTTCCCTGTCCAACCGCTCAAAATGTGAAATATCCAGATCGTATCCGCGGTCGAGGATCATTGTTTTAATATCCTCCAGATTCGACCTGACAAATTTTAGATCCAGCATAATTGTCTCCCGAATTTTCAAAACCATTCCGACAAACATCCCAGGTGCCTTTTCTACATGATGGAACAGCAATGGTCAAACCTTTTAGGGTCTTCAAACAAATTGAACTTTATAAAAATTCATGTTATGAGGGCTTTTCTTGAAATTCCATGGGCCTTTAAAGAAAAAGGGCCATAAAACGTTTAACTTCCGGAGGAAAGGGGAAATTTTACAGAGCAACCACCGAATAGAACACTGTTTTTTCCTTTTAATCATGATCTTATGAAAAATGCCCAATCCAAAAACAACCCCAATGCTTTCTGGCGATTCTTAAGTTCCGTTAAACTGACCATTGTCCTTTTGATCTTGCTGGCCATCGTTTCCATTGTGGGGACCGTGATCCCTCAGGAACAGGGTGCCGTCGAATTTGCAAAAAATCTCAGCCCGGCCATGTTTCGGTTACTTTCAACGCTGCAGCTCTTTGATATGTATAACGCCCCGTGGTTCAGGCTCCTCATCGCATTTCTAGCCCTTAACCTGGTTGTCTGTTCCATTAACCGGTTTCCATCCACATGGAAGCGTTTTTCCGTCAAACCGGCGCCCAACCGGAGCAAGCCTTTTGAAAAAAACACACTGGAAGATTGTTTTGAAGTCACCGTTAATGGGGATGAGGCATCAAAACGGGTCGAAAAAATACTCAAATCAGGTTACAGAAACGTCCGCCGAAAAACCAGCGGCGCCGATCATTTTTTCTACGGGGATAAGGGAAGTCTCTCCTATTTCGGCGTCTATGTGGTTCATTTGAGCGTACTTTTGATCCTTGTGGGAGGCCTGGTGGGATCGTTTTTTGGTTTTGAGGCCTATGTCAACATTCTGGAGGGAGAAAAAGCAGATCAGGTGATCATTCGGAAAACCATGAGACCTCTGAATCTCGGTTTTGAAGTCCGTTGCGACAAGTTCTCGGTTGATTTCTACAAGACCGGAGCACCCAAGGAATTCAAGTCCCTACTCACCTTTCTGGTCAACGGGAAGGCCGTCCAAAAGAACGATCTTCTGGTCAATCATCCCGTAGAATTCGGCGGCATCACCTTTTATCAGGCCACCTACGGCTCCGTTGCCGGCAAAGAGGCACATTTGCGCATTGACAGGAAATCAAACAAACCCGTCTCATCTGAAAAAACCGTAAAAGGCAACATAAGCTATCCGTTGCCCGACAGCGAAGGGACCTTCAAGGTGGTAGACATGAGAAACGATATCATGCACCTGGGTCCTGCCGTACTCATTTCCATAAAACCAAAAACAGGAAATCCGCTCGAGTTCTGGGTGTTTAAGGACCATGATGCGGTAAAAAAAAGGTTGCCGCCCCCCATGCTGGCCTCCCCGAAATTTAATCCTGAAGCTTTTCCCCCCTACCGCTTCTCGCTTACAGGTCTCAAAACCCTTTATTACACGGGGCTCCAGGCCAACAGAGATCCGGGTGTTCCCATTGTGTGGGTGGGCTGTTTTCTTATGGTGTCAGGTTTGTTTGTGACCTTTTTTATGTCGCACAAAAGGGTGTGGGTGCGTATCCTTGATCAGGGGGCAAGGGCAAAGATCGAAGTGGCAGGAACCACCAACAAAAACCCGGTGGGGCTTCAAAAAGAGCTCCGGCATCTCATGATAAATCTTCAAACCGAATTCCATAAAAAGGGCTAGAACACATGGATAACTCTCTGATTCTCAGTTACACCACCTTTATATATTTCCTGGCGTTCATGGTTTACCTGCTGGGCATGGTCATGAATCGTGCTGTTCTTTCCCGCCTGGGCACTTATCTCTCCCTTCTGGGGTTTACGGCCCAGACCCTGGCCATTATTCTGCGGTGGGTGGAATCCTACGAAATGGGCATCGGCCATGCGCCCTTTTCCAACCTTTATGAGTCTTTGATTTTCTTTGCATGGACGTTGATGTTTCTTTACCTTATCCTGGAGTGGCGCACCAAAAACAGAACCATCGGCGCTTTTGTGACCCCGCTGGCGTTTCTGGCCATGGCTTATGCCTCCTTTTCCCCCAATATCAGCAGCCACATTCAGCCATTGATCCCGGCGCTCAAAAGCAACTGGCTCATCAGCCATGTCATCACCTGTTTTTTCGGATACGCCGCCTTTGCGCTATCGTTCGGGATCAGCATTATGTACCTGTTGAAACGTCTGGATACGGCA
The DNA here is from genome assembly GCA_964412835.1 of uncultured Desulfobacteraceae bacterium. Classification (GTDB taxonomy): domain Bacteria; phylum Desulfobacterota; class DSM-4660; order Desulfatiglandales; family Desulfatiglandaceae; genus NaphS2. The sequence continues at coordinate 4,776 of CAYPQJ010000002.1, forward strand.
GAGAAAAACAGCCTTTTTCTGAGACTCATCCCTTCGACTGCCGTGCTGGACGATCTCAATTACCAGATGGTCGTCATCGGTTTTCTCATGTTGACCCTTGGTATTATCACCGGGTCCGTCTGGGCCCATTCAGCGTGGGGAACTTACTGGAGTTGGGACCCCAAAGAGACCTGGTCGCTCATTACCTGGCTGGTTTATGCATCGGTTATCCATACGCGACTGGTGAAAGGCTGGAAAGGAAAAAAGATCGCGATCCTATCCATTGTGGGTTTTCTCTGTGTCCTTTTCACCTATTTCGGCGTCAATTATCTGGCCGGGCTTCACAGTTACGCAAAAAAATAATTGTTTTATCACCATGGTTTCCCTTGACATTTCCAGCCTACTCTGAAATTGTAGGTAAGTATGCGATCTCCCCTTTTTCAAATCCTTTCGGAAACCAGACGAGGTTTAAGCGATGCCTAAAATCATGATAGTTGATGATGATGTGATTACCGTTACGGAATTAATCGAAGCCCTGAGATCTTCCGGATACGAAATCGGGGGCACAGCGGAATCCGGCGAGGAAGCCATTAAAATGGCTAAAAAAACCCGCCCGGATCTTGTTCTGATGGACATTGTCATGCCGGGTAAAGTTGACGGTATAAAGGCAGCAAAAAATATCAGAGAAGAGCTGAACATCCCTGTGATATTCCTGACCGGCTACTCGGAGGAAAAATATATTGAAAGGGCGAAATCGGCGCGATCCTTCGGGTACCTTCTCAAGCCGTTCGTCGACGCACAGGTCAGTTCGGCCATTAAGATCGCCCTATACAATTTTGAACTTGAGAAATCACTGGCAGAGGCCCATCTCCAGCTTGAAAAAATCGTTGAGGAACGTACCGCTGCTCTGGAAAAGACCTACGATCAGATGAGCGCGCTGATCAATGCTTCTTCTGATGCCGCGCAACTCCTGGACCCGAAGGGAAATATTATCACCGCGAACAAGGTGACCGCCAAAAGGCTCAAAGCACCGCTTAAAGAACTCCTGGGCAAGTGCGTGTATGATTACCTGCCGCCCGAGATTGCCAAAAAGAGAAAAGGAAAGGTTGCCCAGGTCATCAAAACGGGTAAACCAAGCCGGTTTGAGGATCGCACAAGCAAGCTTGTTTTGCAGAACACCATGTATCCTGTTGTGAACGCAAAAGGAAAAGTGGTGCAGCTGGCCGTCTATTCCAGGGATGTTTCTCCGGAAAAAAAGAATATCGCAAACCTTAAAAAAAGAGAAAAAGAACTGAACTATCGGACGCGAAGCCTGGAAGAAGCCAATACCGCCTTCAGCATATTGTTGCGGCGGCGCGAGGAAGACCGGACCGAATTTGAATCCTCGGTGGTCAGCAACATGAGCACCCTGATCAAACCCTATATTGAAAAACTTAAAAGCACTCCCCTTGATGCCATTCAGACCAACCATTTACATGTGATTGAAACCAATCTGGAACAGATTGTTTCCCCGTTTGTTCGGGATATCGGGTCCAGGGTGCTGGAACTGACGCCCATGGAAATCCGGGTGGCCACTCTGGTCAAAGAAGGCAAGAGCAATATCGAAATTGCTGAAAAACTCTCTGTATCAAAAAATACGATTTTAACCCATCGCTTTAACCTGAGGCGGAAGCTGGGCATCAAAAACAAAAAGATCAACCTGCGCGCCTACCTCCTTTCGTTTCATTAAGATTCCGGGGTTATGGGACTCACTGGATCGTCACTTCTCCTCCCGGTTCTTCGGCCATTTGAATGGGGCCGAATTTCTGCTCGTATTTTTCAAGATTCTCCTGCAACGCATGAAGAATCCGTTTCATGTGTCCGGGACTCACGACGATACGTGATTTGACCACGCCTGCCGGAGGAGCGATCATAATATAATCCATAATAAACTCTTCGGCGGTGTGGGTTACCGCCATATTGTTGGCATATGCGCCACCTACCATTTCTTTGGGGAATTCTACGTTAATTTGATTCGGGTTGTTACTCATACTGCTCTCCTTTAGTTTGCATTTTGTCATATTGCATTTAATCGTTATCGGTGTGCAGTTTTCAAAATTTCACCCTGCCCCCTGACAACTGCACCCTGTGAACTTTTTACCATCAATATCATCCACCATAAAGAAATGAGCAAACCGCCATAGCCGCCAAAATGCCGGCCAGATCCGCTGTCAAAGCCGCCGCCAGGGCATGGCGGATGCGTTTGATCTGAACCGCGCCAAAATAGACGGCCAACACATAAAAGCTGGTTTCGGTTGATCCCTGGAGCGTGGAAACCAGATAACCCGTGTAACTGTCAGGGCCGATCCCGGGGTCATTGATAATGGAAGCCATCACCCCGTAGGCACCGGATCCCGACAGGGGGCGCAGGAGGGCCATGGGGAGTGCATCGGCCGGCATTCCCACCTTGGTGGTCCATGTTCCCAGAAAATTGACCATTTGATCCATGGCGCCGCTGGCGCGCAGCATCCCCACCGCCACCAGGATGGCGACCAGATAGGGGATAATGCGGATGGCGACCTGAAATCCCTCTTTGGCGCCTTCCACGAATACCTCATAGACCGGCACTTTCCGTAAAACACCGAATGCCAGGAAACCCAGCATCAAGGCGGGAATGATCCAGGGTGAAATAGCATGGCCGAACAGGACCGTTACGGGAATAAGCGAGACCAGGATTGCCATGGCAATACCGCTTACCCAAAGGGGATACCCTTTCTCGGTCTCTTTTGTTAGGGAATCAGGCGCCTCATCATCGCTTAACCCCTCTGAAAGTTCGCTTTTAACCGGACGTGTTCGTTTGAAAAAAGGCAGCTTTCCATAGAGCTTGGCCGCGAAAATAGCAATGATGGTTGAAAAAAGCGTTGCAAAAAGGGTCGTGGGCAGAATACCCGCCGGATCATTGGACCCTGCTGCAGCGCGAATTGCGATAACACCGGTGGGCAAAAGGGTCACATTGGAGGTATTGATGGCCAGAAACAGAACCATTGCATCGGTGGCTGTCCCCTTAACCGGGTTCAATTTGTCCAGTTCCTGCATGGCGCGAATGCCGAACGGGGTGGCGGCATTCCCCAGGCCCAGGGCGTTTGCAGACATGTTCAGGATCATGCTGCCCATGGCCGGGTGATCCGCGGGCACAGAGGGAAACAATCTTACCATTACCGGTCGGATAAGCCGGGCCACAATGGTGAGCATCCCCCCTGATTCAGCGACCTTCATCAACCCCAGGAAAAGGGTCATCACCCCCACCAATCCCAGGGCAAGTTCCACTGAGCCGGTGGCTGAATCCACCATTGCCTTGGAAAGCATTTCCATGGGGGGAACACCCCCCGTCTCCGGGGTCCAAACCATCTGCCGCCAGCCCGCTGAACAAACTGCCGCCAATACCATGAAAAAAAAGATAAAGTTCATTATTTTGAGCGTTTCCCCATCAAGAAATGGCAGCTGGTGATGAGGTAGACCAAAAAACATATAATAAGCAAGGCACCCAGCATTTGTGAATCCCGGGCTTTTATGAGGTAGGCGATAATAAATACAACCACAAAACCGAACATGACAATCAGGGTTCGCGGCAAACGGGTCAGAATAACCCTTCCAAAATGAACAAATCGAATGTGACTTACCAGTAAAAAAGCGGTAAGGCAAATGACCAGCGTGACAGCCCATGGTCGGGTGCAGAACAGACAAGCGCCCAGCGCCGCAATGGCCCCCGCCGGGCTCGGCAATCCGTTAAAAACGCCGGGAGGCAGGCTGTTGTTTTTCTTGTCAATCATGAGATATCGCCACAGTCGATACCCGATGGCCAGGGTATAAAGGGCTCCCAGAATGAAAAAAAGAAGTTTCATGTCCCCTTTGAGGATGATCAGCAATCCCGGACATATGCCAAAACTGACCAGGTCGGCGATATCGTCCAGCCAGGGCCCGAACCGGGTACCCCCATGCTTCTCTGCCATCCGTCCGTCAAAGAGATCAAAAATCTGTCCCGCAAGGATTGCCATGGTTGCATAGGCATACCGCCCCTGAAACACCAGAAAGATGCCCATGATACCGCAAAAAAGATTTAACAGGGATAAAATGTCCGCGTAAAAGTGGTTCGGTATGATTTTAAAAACAATGGATGAAACGGATAAAATAATGCACAGATTCAGCATTTGCTTTGAGAAATTGGGGAGTTTCAGGGCATCATCCAAAAGTGCACAGTAAATGATCAGGGAAAAACACAAAACCGCTTTAATTTTCCCAAAATTGTTTGCCGCCACAGAGAACTGGGTAAACCGTTTGATGACGTATCTCACCACAAACTGTCCGCACACTTCTATGACCACCAGAGCCCATGCTGCCGCCACATCCAGATAACCCTGGTATGCAAAAAACAGAATGGGCGGCAAATAGGTCAATTTGTCGCATAAGGGATCGATTTCCTCCCCGAAAGACGTGGTCAGTTTGCATTGACGGGCAACAAGCCCGTCAACACCGTCCAAGACCGCTGAAACAGTAAACAACAGGATGCCAAGGGCGTGCTGCCCTGCCACAAAATACAATAATGTTCCCGATGCCCCGATGATCACCCGCCAGAGGCAGATGGTATTGGGATGAAAAATCCAATGGCGGCCCAGAAAATCTCTTCCTCTATCCGTTTTTAAAACCAGCACGAAAGCCAGATACATTAAACCGGAAATAACCACGGATATACTGAGATAAATGGTTCTATCCAACTGAAGACTCCTTAGTTGTGATGCCGCCGTGTACGAGCCATTCTATATCAGGTATTGGGTCTGTATGGTAGCGATTTCTCCAGCCAACAACAAATCTTCTTTTATTGCTTTACATTTTTGTCATATTTTTTCAGCCAAATTACATTTTTGTCTTTCACCTCAGCCTTGTTGAATAGCTGTAACATATTGTTTATTATCTATAAATACAATTATCCCCCATAACCTCCCCATGACCCTCACCGGTGCGGCACTACTCTGGTTCGGGTGGTTCGGTTTTAATGCCGGGAGCGCCCTGGCTGCCGACGGACTTGCCGCCAACGCTTTCGTGGTTATGGACGCTGACCTGGTGCCCGAGGCCGTTAAGATAATTCAGGACAAAGGGAGGACCGGACAGATTGGAGACGGAAAAATCTTTATCATGCCTGTGGAAGAAGTCATTAGAATCCGCACGGGAAAAACCGGAAAAGAAGCCATATAGTCACATCCTCCCCCCTGCATGGAATAACCGCCTTGACATAGGCCCTGCGCACATGTAACAGATGGGCTATAATCAAACCGGATTCCTGCAGGGGGGTACAAATGAAGTGGCAAAGGCTCAAGGCAAAAGGCGTCTGTATATTGTTGCTGACTTTTTTTATTATTTGTCCAAATTCTCTTCCCGCCGCTGAAGGTGATACAACATGGCAGCTTTCCCTCGGCAGCGGTATTGATTCTTCCCCGGCCATCGGACCCACCGGTAATATTTACGTGGGATGTCTTGATAACAATCTTTACGCAATCAGTTCCAGTGGAAGTCTTACATGGACTTTTACGACCCAGGGTGAAATCCATTCTTCCCCGGCTGTGGGAAGCGACGGCACCATCTACGTGGGATCCAATGACAGCAATCTTTATGCGATTAATTCGGACGGTACCCGGAAATGGGTGTTTTCCGCACCTTTGGGACCCATTTCATCCTCGCCCGCCATCAGCTCCGACGGCACCCTTTATGTGGGCTCTGAAGATGGCAGGCTCTACGCTGTCAATTCAGACGGCAGCAGCGCGTTGGGTAACTGGCCGTTTACAGCCGACAGCGCCATCACCAGTTCTCCGGCGGTTGCCTCAGACGGTACCATTTATATTGGGTCAAAAGGAGGAATACTTTATGCCATCACTTCAACCGGGAGTTTGAGCTGGGATTTTTCCGACAGTAACAACATCGGCAGCATCTATTCTTCCCCAGCCATTGATGGAGATGGCACTGTCATTTTCGGTTCAAACAATTCCACTGATTCCAAAGTATATGCCGTAAAATCAAATGGGAGCCTCAAATGGTCCCACCTAATCGGCACCTCGATCCTGTCCTCTCCCGTAATTCGTCAGGACGGGAGTGTTCTAATAGGCTCAGGCAATGGCATATTTTACGCACTGAGCCAGACGGATGGTAGTGAAGTCTGGACCTACAACCGTGACGACAAAGAAATTCCTTCATCCGCGCTGGTGTCTTCCGACGGCATCATCTATTACGGATCCAATGATGAGAAAGTTTTTGCCCTCAACAGCAGCGGGACCCTCAAATGGGAACTCATGGTAACCGGTCTGGTCTCCACTTCTCCGGCCATGGGATTCGGAGGCAACATTTATGTCGGCACGGAATCAGGGTACCTCTACGCCATTGAAACCGCCTCCAGCCGGCTTGCCACGGGTTTATGGCCTTCGTTTCATCACGATGCAAGGCATACGGGGCGCAACAATAGCAACAAAGGTCCCACCGCCAATGCGGGATCTGACCAGACGGTAAAATCCGAGAACACGGTCACCCTGAACGGCTCCGGCAGTTCCGATCCGGATTACGGCATTCCTCTGTTCAACTGGACCCAGACGGAGGGTGACACTGTTTCTCTCCGTAACGTCACTTTCGTCACACCGAGCTTTACAGCCCCCACTGTCAGCGACGACAACAAAAAAACGCTTACCTTTCAACTGAAGGTGACCGATAACGGTGCCCTTACCAGCACGGATACGGTTCAGGTTACAGTGGAAAAAAACGACGAAAATAACGGGTGCTTTATCAGAACGCTCAGCAATTAAGCGCTTAGTGATGACAGGACAAAAAGGGCCAGGTTCCCCAGCACGTGAAGGGTGATGGGGACCATGAGATTTTTTTCAATCTCGTAGGCAAAAGCAAAGACAATCCCTCCTGTGAACTGGACAAATATTATTCCTGCAAAAGCTGTATGATGGGCCAGAACAAAAGCCAGTGAACTGAAAACAACCGCTGAAACTGGTCCCCAGCGCCGCAGGAAACCATAAACAACACCCCTGAAAAACAGTTCTTCCGTTACAGGTGAAATAATGCCGCCCACGAGGAAGAACAAGATGAGATCCCCGGTCATTAACGGCAGGGGAGTTTTGATAAACGGTAACGGGTCAGTTCCCATGGCCGGAAGAGATACGGAAACCAAAACCACGAGCGCCCCGAAGCCCGCTGACCATAAGAGACCTCTCCAAAACCCTGAAAGCGCCGTCCCCGTTGAAAGACCCACAACCGAAAGGCCATATTTCCCCATCAGGGCGACACCAATGATCAATGCCCCTTCAAATAAACGCCATACGCCCAGAACCAACAGGGGTGATACCATTTCAGGCCAGTGGATTGTTCTGAGCGCTATTTCCATTGCCAGCACACCCAGAACAACCATGATCAGTGTTCCGGCGTTAATGGGGCCTGTGGTGGCTTTGGCGCTATCCAATCCAGTCACCTCACTGTTCTTCCGGCATATCAATTCATTTGGCAGGATATCACAGGAGCACAACAAAAAAAAGCACGCCCCCACTTTTCAGCAGGGCATGCTTTTATGACGTCAGTGATGATTTTTGATACTACGCAACCGTTACATTGACCGCGGCAGGACCTTTCTGACCCTCCTCGATATCAAAGGTAACCGAATCGCCTTCATCAAGGTCCTTGAAACCTGAACCGTTGATCCCCGAGTGATGCACAAACACATCCGGACCGCCTTCCTGTTCAATGAATCCGTAACCTTTGCTGCTGTTAAACCATTTTACAACTCCATTCGCCATAATGACACCCTCCTTTCAAAAATTTCACATCGTTCCAGACTTCGGGTACCACTTTGACAAATGGGTCTTTCCTTTAGCACAAAACAGGCCCGAAAAAAATGGACGCTTTATGATGGTCGCATAATAAGCTGTTTTTCCTTGAAGTCAACCCTCTATGTAAATTGAACAGTGTCGTCTCCGCATAACGACACGCATTTCGTCCAAAAGCTTCATGGCAATACGTTGTTTCAGGGTTGACTTTTTGAATGGAGTTTACATTAGATATTCGATATTGTAAACAAGTAATTCTGCCTGATAATCAATGGCTATGCGTACAGAATTATGAAAAAGAAAGCTAATTGGAAGGAAGGAAAATATGAAATTACTATTTATTATATCCACTGATGATGCTGAAACAATTTATAATGCAATCAGATTGGCTAATGTTGCTGTGAAAAAAGACGATGAAGTGAGCGTTTTCATGCTCGGTAAAGGCGTTCTTTATGAGAAAAGCAGCAACGATCAGTTCGATGTAATTGGACAGGCCAATCAATTCGAGGGAGACTTTTATGTCTGAGGGGTGTGTATGAAATCCCACGGTCTGGTGGGATCGAGCTCATGCCCTATTGCCTGGATGGATGATCTTTATGAACTGTCCATGGAAGCTGACAAGGTTTTTACATTTTGAAATAAAACGAAGCGGGCATAACCAAACGCTACACCAGCGCCGTAAAGCGACCGGATTTTCAATAGACGTCCTCGCCGGCCAATTCTTGACAACCCCGTCCGGAAGGGATTATTCTCCCTGAACATGTCAAAAAACAGGTTATTTTCATTAATGCCATGCGTTTATTGTCACCAGACCCGCTGCGACCAATGGAGAAAAAAATGAACAACTCTGAAATTCTTCCTATGAAAACACACCCCTTTGTATCCGCCAGGCTCCTTTGCCTTTTTCTGTTGCTCGTTTCTTTTCTTTCCACAGGGTTTTCCCTGAGACTTGCCCACGGGGAGGATATCATCAAAATCGGACTGCCGGAAGAACCCAAAACCCTCAATGTATGGGCTGCCACGGACGTCTGGTCCAACCGGGTACTGAATCAACTGCTTCAACCCCTTTATATTCGAGAACCCAAAACCCTGAAACTCATCCCATGGATGGCTGCCGAAGACCCTATCTATGATCCGGCCACCCTTTCTTATACCATTAAACTCAGAGATTCAAAATGGTCTGACGGCTCGGAATTCACCTCCCATGATGTAGCCTTTACGGGCCATGTGATCAAGACCTTCCGGGTTCCCCGGTTCATCGCCAACTGGGAATTCATTAAAAAGATGGAAACTCCGGATAAACACACCGTTCGTTTTTTCCTCAAGGAGCCTAAGGCCCTGTTTCTCTCCAGAACCCTCACCACGCCGATGGTACAGAAGAAAAAGTGGGCACCCATCTGCGAACGTGCCGAAAAAGCGGCCGAGGTTTCAAACACAAACGGGGCTCTTGCTCTGTTGCTCAAGGAAAGGATCATTAAACCTGTCGGCAGCGGCCCTTTTGTGTTTAAAAAGTGGGAAAAGGGAAACCACCTGCTGCTTGAGAAAAACAGATATTTTTTCGGCACTGGAAAGCAGATTTCAGGTTTCGGAGTGGGGCCTTATGTTGCCGGTATTCGATTCAGATTTATCGACAATACGGATGCCGCCGTCCTGGGTCTGTTCACGGGCAGCATCGATATGTACTGGTGGGGATTACAGGAAAATTACATTCATGATCTGGATTCCCACAAAAACATAACGGTTTTTACCAATCAAAAAAGCGCCCTCTATTACATGGGGTTTAACGTCAGGAAAAAACCATTCAATGATCTCTATTTTCGAAAAGCCATTGCCTTATCCGTGGATAAACAATTTATTATAAAGCGGATCGTGCAGGGTTATGCTGTTCTGTCCAACTCCATCATTCCATCGGGCAATACCTTCTGGTACGACCCCAACGTCCCCACATATGGACAAGGGCTTTCCCGGGAACAACGGATTCGCAAGGCCTACAAGCTGCTCCGTGAATCGGGCTACACCTGGGAACTGCCACCCGTCAACCCTGAAGGGAAAGTGGTGAAAGGCCAAGGAATCCGCTATCCGGATGGACTCCCAATGGAAACCCTCACCATCCTGACACCGCCCGCGGAATATGATCCCAAACGGGCCATGGTGGGTAACATGGTCCAGCAGTGGCTCAAAATGCTGGGGATACCCGTTGAGACTAAAAGTTTCTCCCTGGGGGTTCTCCTTAAAAAAGTCAAAACAGAGCATGATTTTGATTGCGTTGTACTGGGTTATGGCAACCTTTCCCTGGATCCGGACTATTTGCGCAATTTCTTCATATCCAGAAACAATAAACAGGGCGGCTGGAATACCAGCGGATACAGCAGCCGGCGTTTTGATCAAATTGCAGATGCCAGCGCCGATGCCCTGGATGTCAACAAAAGGCAGCAGCTCATCCGGCAGATGCAGAATATCATTATGGATCATGTACCCTGGATCCCCCTTTACAGCCCGAAAGTGGTTGAAGCGGCCCGCCAGGACCGTTTTACGGGGTGGGTGTCCATGATGGGGGGCATCGGGAACCGGTGGTCTTTCTGTTGTATCAAACCCAGGTGAGGGGAAGGAGTCACTTTGATGGATTTTTTCTTTACCCCCCGCGGCATCGCCTTGCTGGGTGCAACCGCCAATGAAAAAAAAGGCGGATTTTCCATATTAAAAAACCTCATGACCGGTTTTTCCGGAAACATATACCCTGTAAACCCCCGATATGCCGAAATCAACGGCCTTCCCTGCTATGCCGCCATTGCCCAAGTACCGGATCCCGTGGACATGGCCATCATTTTTGTGCCGGCCCCCGCAGCGCCTGAGCTGGTCCAGGCAAGCGCGAACCGGGGTTTGTCCGGTGTCATCATCCAGTGTGCCGGCTTTGCTGAAACCGGGGAAAAGGGAAAGGCACTTCAAAATCAACTGGCTGAAATATCGCGCCGAACCGGCATCCGCATCTGGGGGCCCAACTGCATGGGAATGGTGGACGCGGTCCACAAAAGGGTTTTTTCTTTTGTTTCGCCCAGCATCTGGGATGAGGGGATGTTGCCCGGAAGCATTTCCCTTATTGTGCAAAGCGGAATGCTCTCCGCTGGATTTCTCATCGACATGATGACCCGCGATAAACTGGGGGTGAGCAAGGTCTGCTCCATCGGAAACAAGGTGGATGTTAATGAATGCGATATCCTGGAGTATCTGCTGACGGATCCGGACACGGCCGTCATCGGCCTTTACCTGGAATCTATCAAAGAGGGGCGGCGGTTTTTTGAAATCTGCAGGGGCGCGGGGAAACCCATCGTGGTCCTAAAGGGTGGAAAAAGTGAGAACGGTGCCCGAGCCGCCATGAGCCATACGGCCAGCATGGCCGGAAACAGCGCCATCATCAAAGGCGCCATGGCCCAGGCGGGCGTGGTGCAGGCCGATGACTTCAAACAGATGATGGATTTTTCCCACATCCTGAGCCTGTTCCCCAATGGAAACAGGCACCGGCCCGGACGAATTGCCATTGCCACCTTCAGCGGTGGTGCAGGCATTGTGTCCAGTGATTTTCTGGATCGTCATGGCCTGGCATTGGCGGATCTTTCCGAAGACACCCATGCACTATTGAAAAATATTTTCCCTGAATGGATGCCTTCATCCAACCCCATTGATCTCTGGCCTGCCATAGAACGTAACGGCGTTGATAAGGCTTACGGACAAACCGTGGATGCCGTGTGCGCCGATCCGGGGGTGGATGCGGTTTTTCTGCATGCTTTTGTGGGGGGGCTGATCTGGCGATTGAAACTTAAACCCATCGTCGAAACAGCCATGAAAGCGGGCAAACCCATGTTTTTTTGGCTGATCGGCAATGAAAAGGATACGCAACATTTCCAGGAAGAAGCCCGAAAACTCAAGGTCCCGGTTTTCCGGGAACTTTCCCGGGCCGTGGAATGTATGGCAGCTATTTTTAACATATGACAAAACGTCAGTCCACATGATCCTTGACAAGGCACACCATATTCGATATGCCAACTGAAAATATTGAATCCCCAGCTTCACCGGAGCCCGCCGGGGTTCATGTGTTTATTTGGCCATTTAACGATATCACAAAAGATGATTGACGATACGGACAAGAAAGTCATCAGCCAGATCCAGAAGGATCTGCCGGTGCACCCCCAACCCTTTTCACTGATGGCTGAAAAAATCGGCATTTCGGAAGAGGAGTTCATCGAAAGGGTCAAGCACCTTAAAGATAGAGGCATCATCCGTCGTTTCGGTGCCACGCTGCGCCACCAGGAGGCCGGGTTCAAGGCGAACGCCATGATTGCCTGGAAGTCACCTGAAAGTGCTATCCGCGAAATGGGAAAAACCCTGGCCGGTTTCAGGGAAGTTTCCCACTGCTATCACAGAGCCCCAAAGGGCGACTGGCCCTACAACCTTTATACAATGGTTCACGGGGGAAACCGGGATGACTGCCGTGAAATTGCCGAGCAGATGTCCGCAGCTACAGGCCTCAGCGACTACGCCGTTTTGTTCAGTGAAAAAGAGTTCAAGAAAACCAGCATGGAGTATTTTACATGAGAGAAAAATCCAAGGCCCTGTTTGAGAAAGCCAAAAAAATCATCCCCGGCGGTGTGAACAGTCCCGTCAGAGCCGGGAAATCCGTCGGGATGGATCCTCCCTTCATCACGTCCGCCAAAGGCGCCCTGATCCGGGATGCGGACGGTAACGAATACATCGATTATGTGGGTTCGTGGGGCCCCATGATTCTCGGTCATGCCCACCCCGAAGTGGTGGAAGCGGTCATCAAGAGCGCCGAACGGGGTACCAGCTACGGCGCGCCGACGGAAGGTGAAGTCACCATGGCCCAGGCCATTGTGGATATGGTCCCTTCCGTCGAGACAGTGCGTATGGTGAATTCAGGCACGGAAGCCACCATGAGCGCCATTCGACTGGCAAGGGGGTATACGGGCCGGGACAAAATCGTGAAATTTGACGGCTGCTACCATGGTCATTCGGACGGTCTTCTGGTTGCCGCCGGCTCAGGACTTGCCACCCTCGGCATTCCCGGAAGCCCCGGCGTTCCTGAAGATGTGGCCAGGCATACCATTTCACTTCCCTATAACAATCTGACCGCTGTTGAAGCGGCTTTTGACCGGTTCGGCCCTGAAATCGCCTGTGTCATCCTGGAAGCTGTTCCCGGAAATATGGGCGTCGTTATTCCGGATCAATCTTTCCTGGAGGGGGTAAGGCGCATCACGAGCAATCATGGAGCGATCCTTATTTTTGATGAAGTGATCACCGGGTTCAGACTGGCCCCCGGAGGCGCACAGGAAATTTTCGGCATCACGCCGGACCTTACCTGTTTCGGGAAAATCATCGGCGGTGGGCTACCGGTGGGCGCCTATGGCGGCAGGGCGGAAATTATGGCCAGGATCGCTCCGGATGGAGATGTTTACCAGGCCGGAACCCTTTCCGGGAATCCCCTGGCCATGGCTGCGGGTCTGGCCACCCTGAACATCCTGAAACGGGAAAACCCCTATGATGAACTCAACCGGAAGTGTGAAACACTCTTCCTGGGCCTTGAAAAAGCCGCAAAAAAAGCCGGCATACCGGTGACGGTAAACCGCATGGGATCCATGGGGTGCCTCTTTTTTACCCCTGAAGCCGTAACGGATTTCGCCACCGCCCAAACCGGTAACCAGGATGTTTTCAGGCAATATTATCAAGAGATGCTGGATCGGGGCGTGTACCTGGCGCCATCACCTTTTGAGACCACGTTTCTTTCCCTGGCCCATACAGGGGAAATGATAGCGGAAACCATTGATCGGGCTGAAAAAGCCTTTGAAGTTGTAGCGCAGGGGTTCTAGCCCTGCTATTTTCCGTATAAGCGTTTTTGAGGAAAGGTAAATTGAATGTCTGAGGTTGAAAAAAATAAAGTTGTCCTTGACTTTTCAAAAGGGGATGGGTTGCTTCCGGCTATTGCGCAGGACGCTGCATCAGGGAAAATATTGATGCTGGCCTACATCAACAAAGCGGCGTGGGATAAAACCCTTGAAACCGGTGAAGCCCATTACTGGAGCCGTTCCAGGCAGGAGCTGTGGCACAAGGGGGGCACTTCCGGACATGTTCAGATCATCGAGGAAGTGTTTGCGGACTGTGATGATGATACAGTTGTCTTTCGGGTGGAACAGATTGGCGGCGCAGCTTGCCACACGGGCCATGAAACCTGTTTCCACAAAAAAATAGCCCCTGACGGCACCGTGACCATTGTGGGAGAAAAAGTATTTGATCCGGAGAAGGTATACAAAAAATGAACACATTGAAATTCGGCATTCCCAAGGGAAGCCTTCAGAAAGCAACCATTGGTCTTTTTGAGAAATCCGGCTGGAAAATCACCGTAAACCGCCGAAGTTATTTTCCTGACATTAACGATTCCGAGATCGAATGCGCCCTCTGCCGGGCCCAGGAAATGTCCCTGTACGTGGAAAACGGCACACTGGATGCGGGCCTTACCGGCAGGGACTGGATTGAGGAAAACGAATCCGATGTGGTGACGGTGGATGATCTGGTTTACTCCAAAGTCAGCCAGAACCCTGCGCGATGGGTGCTGGCAGTGCCTGCGGGCTCAGACATCAAAACCCTCCAAGACCTTCAGGGGAAGGAAATCGCCACGGAACTGGTCAATTTCACCCGGAAATTTTTTGAAGAAAATAACATCGATGTGAAGGTTTCCTTTTCATGGGGGGCCACTGAAGCCAAGGTGGTCTCCGGGCTGGCGGATGCCATCGTTGAAGTCACCGAGACCGGCAGCACCATTCGGGCCCACGGCCTCAAAATTATTCATGAACTCATGGAAACCAATACCCAGTTGATCGCCAACCGGGAGGCCTATCGGGATGAATGGAAAAAGCAGAAGATTTCCCAAATTATTCTGCTTCTCAAAGGGGCCTTGCGGGCGGAGAACATGGTGGCGCTCAAAATGAACATCCTCAAACGAAACCTTGAGGAGATTATCGAGATTCTCCCGAGCCTGAATGCGCCCACCATCGCTGGGCTTCACCACTCCGGCTGGATATCCGTTGAAACCGTTGTGGATGCCCGGCTGGTGAGGGACCTTATTCCCCAACTGATGCACGCCGGCGCCCAGGGAATCATTGAGTACGCCCTGAACAAGGTTATCTGAGACTGACATTAAATCGAGAATAAACCCATGAACAGAATCACCGAACGGACCCGAAACATTCCCCCCTTCATCGTCATGGACGTGCTGGAAAGAGCCCACGAACTGGCCAGACAGGGCCGTGACATTATCCACCTGGAAATCGGTGAACCTGACTTCAAAACACCCGAGTGCATCTGCGAGGCGGCCCGGGAAGCCATTTCGAGGGGCGAAACCCATTATACCCACAGCCTGGGACTACTGGAACTGCGGGAAGCCATCTGCGAGCATTACTATGATAAATACGGCGTCAGTGTTGATCCGGATCGCATCCTGGTGACTTCGGGCACCTCCCCTGCCCTGTTCATGGTCTTCTCCGCCCTCCTCGAGGCGGGGGAAGAGGTGATCATGACCGATCCCCATTATCCCTGCTACCCCAATTTCGCGGAATTTCTGGGGGCCCGGCCCAGCCGGGTAAAGGGCTATGAAGAAGACGGATTTCAGCTTCGGCCGGAAGCGGTCAAGAAAAATATCGGGCCGAAAACAAGGGGCATCCTCATCAATTCTCCTTCCAACCCCACCGGAAACCTGCTTTCCAGGGATCGAATGGCGGAAATTGCGCAACTGGGCCCCCCCATCATATCCGATGAGATTTATCATGGCCTGGTCTACGGAGAAAAAGAGCATTCCATCCTTGAATTCACGGAGAATGCCTTTGTGTTAAACGGGTTTTCCAAGATTTTTGCCATGACCGGATGGCGTTTGGGCTATTTGATTACACCCCCCCCATTCATTCGGCCCTTGCAGAAAGTACAACAGAATTTTTTCATATCTGCGGGAAGCGTTTCCCAATGGGCCGGTATTGCCGCCCTCAAGCATGCCCACAAAGATGTTGAGCGGATGCGGGCCGTTTATGACGAACGCCGGAAATACATGATCAAACGGATTCGGGAATTGGGTTTCGGCGTTGCCGTGGAACCGGCAGGCGCCTTTTATATGCTGGCCAATGCCCGCCACCTTTCTGAAAGCTCCTATGATCTGGCCTTTGAAATCCTCGAAAAAGCCGGTGTGGGCGTATCGCCCGGGATCGACTTCGGGCAAAACGCCGAAGGCTATATCCGTTTTTCTTATGCCAATTCTCTTGAGAATATTCAGGAAGGGCTAAACCGAATTGAGCTCTTTTTAAAGGACAGAAGCGCTAATGGCTAACCGCTAAAAGCCAACAATCCCATGGACGTTGAATTCATCAAAAGTGCTTTCGAGAAAAAACACTATCCACCCCCTGACAGGCCGGAGGTCGCCTTTGCGGGAAAATCCAATGTGGGCAAGTCTAGCCTTCTCAACACCCTTGTCAATCGGCGAAAACTGGCCAGAATCAGCAGCACCCCCGGCAGAACTCAGGCCATTAATTTCTTCCGCTTCGGCAAAACCCTCTACCTGGTGGATTTACCCGGTTACGGCTTTGCCAAGGTGCCCACCAAGATCAAAAAATCCTGGGGACTAATGGTGGAAGAATACCTCCGAATACGGGAAACCCTGAAAGCGGTGGTGGTGATACTCGATATTCGCAGAGACCCTTCATCAGGGGATGAAGACCTTATCAACTGGCTGAATCATTATCATATAGAACCGATCCTCGTACTGACGAAAGCGGATAAAATTTCCCGCCAGCAAACCAAAAGAAGAGCAGACCTCATTACCGGCAGCCTGAAGGATGTCTCATTTACAACGCCTGTTATTTTCTCATCCCACACCCGACAAGGGGTGAAGGAATTATGGGAGATCATCAACGAAACAGCACTCCCTCAAACAACCTGACTTCATCCACGTTTGAACATTCAAACAGAGGACGTCATGAAATGTCCACGTTCGACAACCTAAAATGAGATATCTCCGGCGGCATATCCGCCGCGGTGATCGCCCTGCCCCTGACCTTCGGCCTGACATGCGAGGGATCTTCCTTGGGTTATTGTTTCCCGCTGTCTCCCAACAGCTGTTTTAACTTCTCGGACAATGCGGAGATTGAAAACGGCTTCTGAACAAATCCCTCTGCGCCCGCATCCAGGATCTCCTGAACCGGGCCGTCCAGGGCGTAACCGCTGCACACAAGCACCTTCATTTCGGGTCTGGCCGCCATGATGAGCGGATACAGCTGGTTCCCCGTCAGATCGGGTAGTTTGATATCCAGGAGGGCAAGGTCAATCTTTTCATCAAGTTTTTCTGCCATCTCAACAGCCTTTTCCCCGGTGGCTGCTTCAAAAACACGGTACCCCAATCTTTCCAGGATTGTCCGGGTCATTTCCATCACCGATGCTTCGTCTTCTATGATCAGGATGCTACCCTGTCCCATGACCGGTTTCACCTCGGGTTCCCTGATGAGCGCTGTGCCGGGGGCCTTGTCACCCGTACCTACAGCGGGCAGATAGATCCGAACCGTGGTCCCCTTTTCCAATTCTGAATCCACGGTGATGCTGCCGTCGTGGTTGGTGACAATGCCGAAAACGGCAGCCATGCCAAGTCCCCGACCGATGAAGTGGGTGGTGAAAAAAGGTTCAAATATCCTGCTTACCGTCTCCTCATCCATACCCTTCCCATCATCCTCTACCGTAAGGGTTATATAAGTCCCCGGGGCAAGACCCGGATGGGTCTTTACAAAGGCCTCGTCAAGCTGTTCTTCCCCCACAGAAATCCGAATACACCCTTTTTCCTCAATGGCATCGTTGGCGTTGGCGACAACAGCCGACAACACCATCTTCATCTGGGTGAAATCGAGGCTTACGTCCATGGTGGTTGAGGGCAGATCCGTATGCAGCTGCACTTCGGGATTCAATGCAGATTCAATTGAGGGTAATGAAGCTTGCACAAAATCGCTCAGGGAAACGCTCCGGGAATGGTATTTTCCTCCCCTGGCATAGGCCAGCAACTGGCTGGTCAGATAGACCACATTCCGGCTCGAGGTCTTCATGGTCTTCAAGTCCGCGGCCGTATCCGCATCTTCCGCATATTTTAATTGAAGAAGCTCAATCCGCCCGATGATGGGGGTCATGGCGTTATTGAACTTGTGAGCAATACCCCCGGCCAGAGTGGCAATGGCCTCCATCTTCCGGGACTGCTGGAGTTGGGATTCAAGCCGGGTTCTCTCTCTTTCAGCCTGCTTCCTGTTTGAGATGTCCCGGTAGATGACAAAGTTTCCAACTTGCACATTGTCAACGACAAAATGGGCGGAACGCAGGGACACTTCGAACCGGGTGCCATCCTTTTTCCGGCGCACGGTTTCCTCATTCAGGGTTCCACCCGAAGCCACCCGCCGACGGTAAAATCGAGACTCTTCCAGCCGATCCGGAGTGCCCACAAGTTCGCTGATGTTCTGTCCCAGGACTTCTTTCTCAAGATATCCGAACATCTCAACAAACTGGGGGTTCACCTCCGTAATGGTCCCTTTATCATCAAATACGGCAATACCGTCCGGGATATTATCCACCAGCCCTTCAAGATATGCCTTTTTGAACTGCAGCTCCTCTTGAACCTTTTTTTTGTCATCGATTTCGGTACACAGTTGCGCATTCCGCGTGCGCAGTTGTTCCCTCATGCGACCGATTTCACGCCCCATCAATGTGAAACAGGATAATACAAGGGAAAAGGAGAACCACACAATAAGTTCATTTTTCACATTAATAATCTGTGGATGAAATGTGTATAGGAGGCCGATCACCGCTCCGTATAGGATGATGGCGTAAAGGCTCAGATAAATGAAATCCTTGAAAGCCAGGCGCAGGAAACCGAAGAGCATTCCCACGAGGAACAGCATGAGAACGACCGGACGCAACCCGTCCAGGAAGTAGACCGACGCCATAACGCAGGTTGCCGACCACAGTATCTGCGCAAAGGTCAGGCTTGGGTCGGAGAACCGCTTGTTGAAACCTGTCCTGATGATGAAAAAGAATGTAAAGTGCCCAATGAACAGGAGTATTGAGAAAACAATAAATCCGGTGAGTGAAAGCCGGAAAAGCCCTCGATAATACATGGCACAGCATATGATAATGTGCGTTCCAGCCACAATGATGGCCAGGATGTTCCGTTGAACTCGCAGCGCCTGGCGCGCATCTTCCTTAGGTACGATTGAAAACATTGCTCTTGTGTATCCCCATCTTTAATGTTGGCAAATGTATCTTATCAGGGTTGCGTCGGCCGAAGAAAGTCTGTCAGCGGTGCTTCCCTTCACTGCTTGCGCTTTCACCGGTTGTCAATTTCTCAATCATCCTAAAGACGATTTCCTTTTTGATGGGTTTGGTGACATAGTCATCCATGCCGACGCCAAGGCATATTTCCCGGTCCCCCTTCATGGCACTGGCCGTCATTGCCACAATTGGAATCGTGTCAAACCCTTCCTCCCTGATGGACCGGGTTGCCGCCAGCCCGTCCATTTCCGGCATCTGAACATCCATGAAGATCAGGTCGAAATCCTCCGGCGAATCAGTGAATTTCCTGACCGCCTCCTGACCATTCACGGCAATAACCACGCTGTGGCCCATTTTCTTCAACATGATACCGGCAACTTTCTGGTTGACGATGTTGTCTTCAGCCAACAGTATGCGCAGTTTCCGGTCCGCTACTGCCTCGCAAACCCTGTTTTCTTCGGGAAGGGAATAGGTAAATTCCGTGAATCGATTGTATTCCTGGATAAATCCATTCATGTACGCGACGAGTTGTTTAATTGCCCTCAGTTAAACCACGGGCTACGCCCGTGTGACCCTAAAGGTTCTACCTTAACAGCGAGATGGCCTTTCCCCAATAAACATTTCGCCAAAAACCTCCATTATTGAAAATTTGGAGAATGGAGGCCGTGGCATCTGAATGGGGTAAGCGAATGAGCCTCCAAAAAAAGTTGGAGAAGGACCAACAGTATTTTTATCGAAGCACTCAAGCAGCAAGAAGGGCTTTTTTGCCCCCTTCGAGGGGGCTTCCTCATACCACGTCCTATGGGCGTGGTTGCTGATTTCATTATCAGGATAACCGGAGGGCAGATCCAATGGCACCGGCGCCTTCCCGTTCAGGATTGAATAGACGGCTTCGGTGATCCTATCAATGATTTTCTCATCCACGGATAGCATTTCAGGCCACCTGCTCAGGCAGAAATATATCTTCTCCACATATTCCCTCTGGTCCCGCAAAGCCATCCTCACAGCGCCGGACCCTCCCTGGGAATAATATTACCCCTGGATAGAAACCGACAGACTTCCCTGGGGGAAAGGCCGAGTTCGAATTGCCACAGAATGCCGCCATGAGAGATGACCGGGCTCGAAGCGCTGCCACCTGAAAGAGAAGTGTTTTTCCACAGGCGGGACTCGGTCACCAATTCAGGTATTTATTCGTCAGAAGGACTTTATAAAAAGAAGAGGTTTTAATCCACTTCTTTTTCCTAATTTCTAACATATTTAATCATTGGACTTTTCAGAGTAAAACGTAAACATAAAATGATATTTTTTTATTTAAAGTCGAGCATTGTAAACTTTTTGGGATCGATAATTGACACAGCCTTTTAATAGGAGTAACTGTTTCCTATAAAACCAAGCAAAGTCAAACGAGGCATTATTATACACAAAGGAATAAGTTTTAGGGAAATAAGGGGACACAATGGGGATTTCCGGGGACATGATACTGTTTTAGTCAGAATGTATAGGAAATTAGTATTGTCCCCAGATTTCGTATATCAAAACGCCAGCGATTCAGAAGGTTTTTCTCATGAGCATTCATATCATTTTTCATGAACAATATTATAATTCAGACTATGCAGATGATCCTGCAGCTCTTCCGGGCCGCCTGGAAGGGATTATGGCGGTTATTAAATCCAAGCCGGACATGTATCACATTAAAAAGCCAGAACCGGCTTCAGATACGGATATATTGAGGGCTCACGGTAAGGGTCAATTAAATATTATTAAATTCAATTCCCTTCGATACGAATTGGCGGCACTGGCAGCCGGAGGTGCCATTAAAGCGGCCCAAACCGCTTATAAAGGAACCCCAGGCTTTGCCGTGATCCGGCCACCGGGGCATCATGCCTCAGCCAATTCATGCTGGGGATTCTGTGATTTCAACAATATGGCCATCAGCCTGCTCAAACTATATTCCGAAGAAAAAATTCAGACTGCCTTTATCCTGGATTTTGATTTTCACACCGGAGACGGTAATATAAACATACTGGAAAACAGGAAAGACGGATTTAAGGTCACGATTCTTAATCCTGACTCAGTAGACAGGATAAATTATTTGAGTGAGGTCGAAAGAGTCATGGACAATTTGACCGATGCAGATATTCTGGCGGCATCTGCAGGGTTTGATCATGGAATTGAAGACTGGGGAGGTCTTCTTTCCACAGAGGATTACAGGGAACTGGGCCGCATGATGAAACAAACAGCCGAGCGGCTTTGCCAGGGCAGGCGGTTTGCAATCCTTGAAGGCGGATACAACCATGCTGTTCTTGGGCTCAATGTAAATTCATTTTGCGAAGGGTTTGAATAATCTGGATGTCCCTTTGTAAAATGCTGTAGAACGCTCTTTTAAAGAACTTTCAGGCTTTACCAATCAATTTTCCTTTGGTTTTGATAAATTTAAAATAAAAATAGAGGCGTCTACTTTTGCCCTTCGAATTACCGAACTCCGGGGACATCTAAACCATTAAAAATGAAAAAGATAAAAGCATAACAAAGCTAGTACAATCGACGAAAAACCGTGCGGCTGATTAGCGGCACTGTTCAAATGAACCCATTATAATCTTAAATAAGTTAAAGAATTGAGCGGATTTCAGGGAAGTTCAAGGTAGGGTAAGTTCCATAACGATAGAATCAAATGGCCCCCATAATAAGGATCGTTTTGGAGTGAACCCCAGTTTCCTGTAAACTGCAATGGCGCGTTTATTATCGGATCTGACACGCAATTCAATAGTTTTTATTGCTTTTGATTTTCTGGCCCAATCCAGCAATGCCCCCATTATGTCGCTGCCAATCCCCAACCCCCAGTTCTTTTTTGAAACAGAAAAGGCAAATTCTCCTGCACTTCGAAGTCTTTGCCACATATTAGATCTGAAGGCCAGATATCCCACGACTTCATCCTGTAACCAGCCTATCAGAAGTGCATGATGCTCTGAATTCCGGCATTTTCTGATATGCTTTTTTTCATTGTCCACTGAAATATTATCAATCCCCTCATCAAACGACAGAAAGCTGCTGTCCTGTCTGATCTTATACACATAGCGGATCAGGTCGCCGGCTTCATTTTCCTGTGCCTCCTTTACCAGCAGTATCTGGTCGTTTTTGATGACGGATTTTTTTTGGTATAATTCCGGTGTGGCATTTTTGACTTTGACAAGGTCAATTACAAAGCTCAACAGGCTTGCCAGTTTCATTTTAACAAGGCTGTTGAACAAAGCCGTCTGTTCGAAATCTCTTGCATAAACAGCACTGTAGTTCGGTGTATGGACGGATATCTTTAGCATGAAAAACTCCTTGTCTTTGAAGTTATTTTTTTTCTCCTTTAAAAACTCTTCAAACATCTGTCCAAGGAAATCCGGGTAACCCCAGGTGCAACTATTTTTTTTTGTAAAGTTATTGTTCAATAGTTTGATTTATATAATATCGTGTTGACCATACAATTGTCACTATGGTATTATCACCGATAGTTTGCCTATATCTAATATGCATTTTGTTGATTTTTTTGTGGGGAGAAATAAAATGGGGAAAAATAAAGGGCCTGTTGAACAGTCGATGCATGAAAGAGAGAAAGAGCTAAACTGCTTATACAATGTAGCAAACTTAATGATAGATCATGAAAAATCATTAGAGGAAATTTTTAATGTAATTGTTGGTTATCTTCCCCCTTCATGGCAATATCCCGATATCGCCTGTGCAAGGATAACCTTTAGGGGTCAGGAATATGTTTCTGCTGGTTTTAAACCATCAAGATGGAAACAATCCGCTAACATTTTTAATGGAAGTCAAAAAGCTGGGTGCATAGAAGTTTACTACCAAAAAAAAAGGCCGGTTATGGATGAGGGGCCATTTCTAAAAGAAGAACGAATATTAATAGATACAATAGCCTGCCAGGTTGGGAACGCATATAAGAGAATCAAATTAGAGGATACCCTGAAGGAGAGAATAAAAGAACTTGGCTGTCTTTATGGTGTGTCTAACATTATAGAGAAGCATAACAGTGATTATAATAAAATTTTACAAGGGATTGTTGATTTGCTTCCAGCTGCATGGCAGTATCCAGGGATAACCTGCGCAAAAATCATATTAAACATCGAAGAGTTTAAAACTGATAATTATAAAGATATGCCATGGAAACAAATTGCCGAAATAAAAATTGAACATCAGAGAATAGGCCTTATCGAAATTGCATACACAAAAGATATGCCTGTGTTTGATGAAGGGCCATTCTTAAAAGAAGAAAGGCTCTTAATCAATGCTCTCGCAGAACGTATCAGTAACGCTGTTAAACGTATCAGGGCGGAAGAAGAACTTGGAATTGAAAAGATTGCCTTAGAAAATAAAAATATTGCTTTAAAAGAAGTTTTAAAAAAAGTACATGAAGAAAAAAGAGAAATAGCAACGAGAGTGCAGGCAAATGTTGAAAAAATTATCATGCCAATTTTTTCTATTCTTGAAAAAAATGCAAATTATAATGATGCTTCAGTTTTAAAGTTGCTTAAAAAAAACCTTGAAGAGGTTACTTCCCCATTCACTAATGCAATATCAAAAGAATTTGTAAGCCTGTCACCAGTGGAAATCCAAATATGCAATTACATTAAAAACGGATTTTCAACAAAAGATATTGCACAGTTGAGAGGAATTGCAGTTGCAACCGTTAGCCGACACCGTGAACATATCAGGGAAAAACTGAACCTGAAAAACAAAAATATTAATCTTGTAACCTATCTCAACAGTTTTAAGATGGAAAAAGAATAATACAATTTATACCGATTATCGTTTCGGATCGAATAGAGATTTGAATACCTGTCGCAGTCCTGCTTTTCTATATTAAAACTCCATTATTTTAGAGTTTTCAAAATTTTTTATATTCAAATTTCCATTCAACTTGATACTTCAAAAACACGATTCCAAGTGGTCATTCGGTTGTGTGAAAATATTGAAATTAGCATCTTAATCATCCCCATTCAAGATTGCATCATCAGGTAGTAAAAAGTGAGTCTTTTGTCTATTTTTAAACCCTTTTTTCCTACCTTATTTCAATGGGGACTGGTATTTCAAAGACTCAGTCCAGACAAATTGAAGGCACCCCTATATATGGCGTATAGCATTTTTTCAGTTTTGAAATTTTGATTCCACTATATGAGCCTCAACCGCTGTTACAAGCCAATCCTTCACTGTAATTTTTATAATATATATAAATAATAGCAACGCTTAATTTTCAACAAACAATCTCTGTTTTTTCTTGAAGTACTATCGTTTAATGATGGTATAAAGTAGGACTCTCTAAAATCAGAAATGAGCCAGTACTGGGTAAAAAGTAAAACTCAGTTCTAATCTTGATTGATCCAACTCATAATTTGATCCTTAGACTTTGGTAATGGATTTGACTCCATTCGTTCCCATTTGCCAATAGAAGTCGGGGCAACTTTAAGTTGTTTTGCAAGCTGTTTAATAGACAAAAAGCTTTGCATCCTGGTTACACGTAATTTTTCACCAAGTGTATTGTGTTCTTTAGGGTAGGAGACATTATTTTTAAAGCAAAAACCCCAAAATTCTTTTTCAGGCATGAAACCATTTACATGAGGTTTTAAAAATTCAACAACTGATTTTAAAATACGAGGCCTTGATTGAGATCTGTTCATCTCCAAGTTAATTACAGTCTGTTCACAAACTCCCAATTGCTTTGCAAATTGTTTGACCTCAAGGCCAAGGTCCATTCGGGTTTTCCGGATGAGATCACCAAGAGTTTTGATTTCAGCTGGGTAGCCATTGACAAAGATTTGTTTTGGAATTTCAAGAGTTAGATGATATATATTTTGGGATGAGAGTGCATCCGAAAAGTATAAGTTCTGTCCCGCACGGCTGTCCAAGAAGTAATCGCCACCAATCGAAAGCTATAGTGCGGAACTGAGAGATATAGTGAGTTTTTCAATTCTTCAAATTTTTCAAACTTCCTTCTCGAATACCACTCGAAACCTTACAACTTCAGATAGTTATAAAATAGTTGTTATTCTGTCCCGAATCCTACTCGAAATTAGGGTAACTTAAGGATCTGTTCAAATATTATTGAGTTTTGTTGAATAGGAATACTATTGATTATCCTATCCTTGAGCGTTGAGTACCAGTCATAACTCAAGAATACATATGATATCTCATCAATTCAATGGGGTGAGGTACCTTGACAGTATCTCAGCATATCAGATGAATTAAAGATGCATTAATAGTGAAAACACTTATGTCGAATCAGTATATACCCTTACGCTCAGTAAAATGTATAAGTCAAGGAAAATCTATTTTTTTGGTTTATTGGGCATTTTTGGGAAATCTGCGAGGGAAATCCTTTTCAAGGAAATGATGGAGAAATTTTCTTGCATATGTACAGTACATGGTTTATTCTATGTACATGTTTTTCTCTCGTATTTATCTCAAGGAGTATCCCGGATGGTAGCCATGTCTTTAACCTCGCTTAGAGGGAAACTGTTTAAAGTTGTGGACGAAGTGATCCGGACCGGCATACCGGCGGAGATTGAGCGGAAAGGGCAGCGGGTCAAGATTGTTCCCGAAACAAAAAAAAGCAAACTGGACAATCTAAAACCTCATGACTGTATTGTCGGCGATCCGGATGACCTGATTGCATTGAAGGTAGCCCCATGGCACGAACCCGACCATCTGTAGTCTACATGGATACGCATATCGTGGTTTGGCTTTACGCGGGGTTGACGGAAAAACTGTCCGAAAAAGCAAAATTCGCAATCGAAGAATACCAGGTCCTGATTTCTCAACCGGTCAAATTGGAATTGCAGTATCTATTTGAAATAAAACGAATAAAGAACAGGCCTTTAACCCTTATTAACAGCTTGTCAAAGTCGATCGATCTCAGGGTTTCGGACTGTCCCTTTCATAAGATTGTGGATGTCGCGCTCAAGATATCCTGGACCAGAGATGTCTTCGATCGATTGCTCACCGCCGAGGCTATCGCTGAAAATGCGGGCTTCATTACCGCCGACAGAGAAATCAGGAAGAATCTCAAACAGGCCATTTGGTAGTCCCATTCATCTTTCCCACAACCTTTAATGAAACTAAGGGCTCGCGCAAAGATATTTGAAATTTGCTTTTTCATGAATTTAGAATTGGGTGAAAATCAATTCCACGGGAAGCTGAATCACCCGGCGGCCAGAAACCTGTCCACCTTGGATTTGATCAGCATGGAGATAAGTTTGCCTGAGCCCAGTTTACCGCGAGCCTTTCCCAGTTGAATGGCCGCCTGCACCATGTCCCTGGGAACCTTCATCTGTTCGGATTCAGGTCTGCGGATCAGGGTTAAAGCGTCGGCAGGACAGGTGGAGACGCAAAGCCCGCAGCCAATGCAACGGTCCCTGTCAAGAACCACGTGATCCATTTCAATTCGCAACGCTTCCATCTGGCATCGATCAAGACAGGTTTCACAACCGATGCAGGCATCGGGATTGGTCGTGACAACAAAGGCTGCGGCAGCCATGCTCGCGGGTTTTTCATGGCGCTTGTATGCTTTCAGCACTTGGCAGCAGCAACCGCAGCAGCAGCAAATATTCAGAAGTTCCCGGGTATTGCCCGGCTGAAGCACCAGACCGGCCTCATTGGCCCTTTCAAGGATATCCAATGCTTCCTGTTGGTCGATGACCCTGCCGATACCGTTTCGCTGGTAATAGTCAGCCCCAACGCCGAATACGAGGCAAGATTCCTCCGGTTTATCGCAACCGTGACCGGTTATCGTTTGTTCTCTCCGGCAAATACACGGTGCTACCAAAATTTTGTCCTGTGTTCCCACCATTTCCTCGGCTTTCTCATAGGGAAGGACCTCGGTGTGAACGCTGATACTACGGCCTACGGGGATCGTGCGCAATTGGGGCACTTTCCAGGCTTCTTCCGAAAGCATGGGGACATACGCGTTCATGTCCCGGATGAGTTCCGGGTCCAGGCTGTTTACGTGGAATTCCCAAATGCCGATAACGTATTGGGCGGCCATATATTGAAACGGTTTTCCGGCACGTCGGGGCGCCATTCTCAAAATGAGCCCCTGTTTGGCCATTTCCTCAAGGCGGCAGGCGGTATCCGCCACATCGCTCCCGGCACGTCCGGCAACCACACAGGGTTCTTCCGCAATGAGGGTGAGGTGCAAGGCAAGCGCCGCCTGCTCGGGGGAAAATAGACGCCGAAGTATCCGTAGCTCCACACCGCTTTCAGTCGGGGGAAAACCTCCCGGAAGGTTGTCCAGGTGCCGTGCCAATTTTTGGTAGATTTTTTCAGTCATTCAATTTTCTTTATGGTCGGCAGAGGTTATGGTACGAGAAATCAAATAGCAAATACGGTGGGACAGATGAGCAGTGTGCGGACCCGTAAGCGCGGTTCTGTGGGCAGATGGGGGCTTTTATAGCCCCTTCTGCCCGATCGAAAGAGTTTAATGCGTAAAGACGAGGATGTTCTCCAACAGTCGTGATTTACACCCCCCGGAAAATTGAGTCTTAGAAAATTCCCGATGCACGCGCAAGTAACAGCATATTCTGCTGAGCAGGTTGGGAAAGGTGTCCTTTTGAGTGAAACCGCTATTTGGCGGCAGAAGCTTTGTCGACCGCTGTGATCAGACCATAAGCCCCTTTATTTACAGCATTGTGCTTCACCAAAATATCCGTTGGGTTTACCTTCTTGCCGTAATAGGCATCGTTCAGACTGCCTCTGACTCCCACCACGGCACCATCCACAGACACGCCTCCGAAGAGCCCTTTGCTGCGTGAAAAGCTTAAGATATCCGCACTGAGATTGGCCGTGGCAGCCGCAGCCCCGACTCCAACCGGACCAACGGCAATCGAGCCATCCACGCCCAGTTTAAAGTTGTTCGACAAAAAGGCCGTGACTCCGCGATCGGTCATGGCTAACAGAATCACTTCAGAGGCGGATCCTCCGATCTGTAAGCCGAAACTTGCCTCACCCATGGTGTAAAAGGCGGGGCCAAACCACTTATTGGTCTTTTTGTCGCGCGCTAAAAACACCCCGCTCCCTCCGGATGCGCCCACGATAAAGGCTCCTTTAAGGACCGAAGGCGAAATGAAAACCCCTTTCGCCTTTTTTATCAGATCACGAAAACCGCCCATTTCCTTCCCGGTTTCGAAACTGTTGAAACTCATCTTGGCTTTTTCCACCAGATTCTGTGCATCAGTCGCATCATCTGCCAGGACAGGTACTGCGCCGACCAGAAGAAACATCCCTGCTAACAATACTGCCATTGGTGCAAGAAAAACCTTCGACAACGATTTCATCTCCATTACCTCCTTTTTCGTTTTCATGAATCTTCTCAGCCGATCATATTTCAGCTCACGCACCATGGTGAGGCGAAAAGATTCAGTTTTTAGTTGCTTAACATAAGCGCATTAGTCTTGCGAGTCAAGAAAAAGTGGAGAGTAGGCCGATGGGATTGTTTCAATCATTCCCAATCCCAGAGTTCGGAGAAAATCTCTCTGATCTGATTTAACTATCTGAAATGATTTGCATCTCTTTATTCAAATGGGTTAAAAGTCATTTTCGAGCCAATTGCAACACACCCCCTTTTTCTCGATCTCTGCGGCAGTCTCACCCGTTCTTAATAAAATGGGTTAATCCTCTGAATATTAAATATATTCCCGGGGTTAAAATTTTCGCCTTCCTTGATATCGAACAAAATTGAACATTTTGAAATTGGCTCTTTCAATTGGAATAATCCCGGAAACCGGGAAAATCTATTGTCTCTGCTTACCCGCGTTATACCCCTGTTGATACGCACTCTTCTCCGATTCCTTATGCTTACCATAGAGATACCCGCCTCCGGCGCCGACCGCACCACCGATGGCGGCGCCCAGGCCCGCATTTCCGGCAATGGCGCCGATAATGGCACCACCGGCAGCGCCCATGGCGCCGCCGCTGAGGGTCCTCTGTCCCGTATCGCTCATTCCCGCACATCCACCCAGTACGAGGCAGGTAGCAATCATCAATGCAATTACAGTTTTCGTCATTTCAATCTCCTCTCTCATGTGGGTTAATTCAGGGTTTACAGGGGTACGTCTCGATGAGGAAGCGGAACCACGTCTCAACGGGTTCATCTTCCATGTATTGCGGATGTTTTTTTACCCAATCCATGAACATTTTCCCCACTTTGGATCGCGGCGGCGGCGGATCGGGGGGGCAGACCATGGGGTTTCCTTTCGGACCCGCATTTTCCGCCACATGATAGTGATAGGCCCCCACCAGGAAACCGACGCAGAAACTGACGGCTTCCCTCTGGAGTGGATCGCTGCTGGGTGCGGTACACAGCTCCACCAGATCTCCCGTGGTGTCAAGTTCAAAATCGTCCTCCGATACGGCACCCGCCCATCCCGGAGCACACAAAAGCGCAACGAGTACCAGAAACATCCATTTCCCTCTCATCATAAATTCCTCCTTTCATGGTCTAAGGTCGGCGGGACGTTTTGCTGAAAAATATTTTCTCCGACCGACCCATGGTTTACCGTTAATGCCGGAAAAGAATCGCTTTCTTCAACCACATAGGCTTTGAAGGAATGGTTTGTCAAGACAATATCCTTTCCCAAAATCGTTCAAAGGGTACAGGGGAGAATTGTCAGGGGGCAGGATGAAAAAGGTCCTGCAATGCACTCAAAAGATCAGGGTATTGAAACTGAAACCCCGCCTTCAGCAACTTTTCGGGAACGACCCGCTGACCTTTGAGCAACACATTACCGAATTCCCCTTTGACCATACGGATCACAAAACCCGGCACAGAGGGCATGAACGTGGGTTTTTCGAGAACTTTCCCCAGAACGTGCGTCAACTCTTGATTTCGAACAGGCCCAGGCGCCGTGCAGTTGAACGGCCCCGAAAGATCTTCCCGTTCCATGAGGAACAAAAAGATACGCACCAGATCCATCTGATGAATCCAGGAAAACCATTGTTTTCCACTGCCCAACGGGCTCCCGAGGCCTTTATTAAAAACCGGAATCATTTCACCCAGGGCGCCACCGCCCGATCCCAGAACGATACCGAAACGACACCGCACCACCCGGACACCCAGCGCTTCAGCCTTTAGGGCCATCTCCTCCCATTCTCTGGCCACGGACGCCAGAAAATCGTTTCCAGGGGAACTTTCCTCGTTCAAAGTTTCATCCCCGTGAAACCCGTAGTACCCCACCGCAGACGTACTCAAAAGCGTCGTTTTCATGCCGTTTCGAGACGCGAGGGCCTCGACCAGATTCGTGGTGGTCTGAATCCGGCTGTCAAGAATACGGCGCTTTTCCGCTTCGGTCCAGCGCCTGAAAATGGAAGCCCCGGCCAGGTTGATAAGGACCTCATGATCCGCCACTTTTTCCTGCCAGGCGCCCCGCTCCATTGGATTCCCTTCAACCATGGAAACGCCTTCGGGCGTAAGGCGGTTTTTACGAATTTTCCGTGTTAACAGGGTTACCGTGTGTCCCTGTGTTATCAGACTTTTCGTGAGCATGGACCCCACAAAACCGGTGCCGCCGGTTACAAAAACCCGCATGGTAGATTTCCCCTGATAATTAATCACCCCCGCTGCCGATGAGCGACAGGGCCTTGTCGATCTTAAAAAAAACCAGAAAACGGGGCTTACCCTCTTCTTTTTCTGAGGCATATTTTCGGTTCCGCAGGGTAAACAAAAGCTCAGAGTCCTGCTCTTCCCCCGTCTTGGTGAGAAAAAGCCTTTTGCCCTTGTAACCCGGCCCCTCTTCCATAAACAGATAAGCGGCACCGTCGTTGCTTTGAAGATTGTGGTGGGTCAGGCGGTCCGCCATGATAAATGCCGCAGTGCCGTCTTCCAGAAAGTGAGGTTTGGCAAAAACCGCCATATCCACTTTCCCTTCTCCATCCGCTGTTGCGAGGATGCCCTTCCCTTTCGTCCCTTCAAAATAGTCTTTCAACGCCATCTTCATCTCCTTATTTTTACATCAAAACGCCACTGATCCCCTTCAAACCGATCCCTGTCATTCAGAAAAAGACCCTTTTTTTCCGTAAACGTATCAAATATAGGGTGGAATGCTTCACAGGTCAAGCGGCTTGCGGACTGGTATCGCCTATCCAGTGCCCTTCCACAAATGGCCAAGAGGTTCATCCCGCTATGACCGGCACCCGGTAACCGCTGAGGCGACTTTTCCAAAGATCAGCCTACATCTGCTTGAACAGGTGCATGCAGGATCGGCTGATGGTTAAGGATTCGGGCACATCTTTCAATCGGATGACCCCACGCCCCGTCACGGATCGGCTCACACCGGAAATGCACCTGACATTGACAAGGGTTCCTCGATGGATTTGCCAGAAAATATCCGGATCCAGCTGCGCTGAAAGGTTTTTAATGGACCGTTTGATGAGGGATTCCCCCGTTACGGTCCGCACAAGGGTATACTTGTCGCTCGCCTTGAAATAGCAAACATCATCCACTGAAATAAGCTGAATACGGTTCCCCTCCTGCACCTTGACCCATCGAAGACAGGTCTTCCGGTGGTCCTTGCCGGTGATCCCCGCTAACATTCGCTCAATGGCCGCCAGACTTTCCGTTGAAGGCGTTACGGATTTATGCAGGGTTTCCTTGAGCCTCAGAACGGTTTTTTCCAGTCTTTCCCGGGTAACCGGTTTCAGCAGGTAATCAACCGCTTCCGTTTCAAAGGCCTCCACAGCATACTGATCATAAGCAGTGACAAAAACCACCCGGCAGAAACCGATAATTTTTTTGGCCACCGCCATTCCCGAAAGCCCCGGCATACGGATATCCAGGAAGGCCACATGGGGACGTAACCGTTGAATCAATTCCAGAGCCGCCACCCCATTTTCCGCCGCACCGAGAATATGAAGCTCCGGCCAAACCATAGTGAGCTTTTTCAGCAGATAATTGCGAAGTTCCTCTTCGTCTTCAGCGATGATCGCGGTTGTTTGTGTCATATGGCATCTCAATGGTTGCTTTCAACCCTCTGGGTTGGTTTTCCGACAGGGTCAAACGGGCCTTATCACCGTAAAGGCTTTTCAATCGGTCCCGGATGCTGCAAAGCCCGAAACCGGCATCGCCGAATTCGTCAAACCCCTGGCCCGTGTCCGTTACCGATATTTTTAACCCTCCGTTTTCCCTGACCGCTGTAATGGCGACAATTCCGCCTTCCGTGGCCGGTTCAAGCCCATGCTTCAAGGCGTTTTCCACCAGAGGCTGTACCAGCATGGGAGGAATGACGTGGGCCTTTACGTCATCCGGAATCCGGAAGTGATATTCAAGACGGTCGCCCATGCGAATTTTCCAGATGTTCAGATAAGCGCGAATCATCTCCATTTCCTGATGAAGGGTGGTGTTTTCAGCCCTGGTTTTTGAGAGTGACACCCTTAGATAGTGGATGAGATCCGTCAACATAAGCCCGGCTTTTTTCGCATCCGTATCCAGCAGGGTCAATACCGTGCTCAGGCTGTTAAACAGGAAATGGGGTTCAATCTGGGCCTGAAGCATTTTGAGATGGGCTTCAAGAGCAGTTTTTTCACTGTCAAGCCGTTTGATACGCTCATCCTGCATCTGCCGTCTGGTTTCGGAAATCCGTTCCTGGGAAAAGAAAAAGTAGGTAATAATGGCGCCAAAGAGAATACCGATGGAAACCAACTGAAAAAAGAAAGTCGCTTTACCCTGAAACACCGCTTCCAGTGGAAAACCCGCAATGGCTGCGCCCAAAAGCGACCCCAAAGCAGCGCCTGCACCCATGGCGACCAGAATCATGAAAAAATGTCTCATCCGAGTGCTGGTGTCCACCAGAAAATGCCCGGCCAGAATAGCGCCACAGATGGACAGCCCGATGCATTGGGCGACAATGAGATTGACCGCAAAACCTTTCCCGTATTCCAGATGGGTCAAAAACAGGGCGATAACGGTGTTAAACAGGGCCGTCAGCAAAAGTGATTTAACGACGCGCTTTCGGTCCATCACGAGGCCCGGCATGTGGGCGCAGCCGAACATGGTTTCCCCTTATGTGATCACTGGATAATAGAGTTGATTGTATAAAATTGTAAATATACCTTTAAACTTCAAATAAGAAAAGGAAGATAACGTTTGGTTTTCCCCTGATACCTGAGATAATCATCCCCGAATTTTTCCATATTTTCATTTTCCTCAATCCGGGAAGCCAGAAGGAGAAAAATAAACGCGACGCCAAATGCCAGGATAGCGCCGGAAGACAGATGGTTTAACAGAAAGGCCAGTGCCAGCAGCATCAAACTGGTATAGAGCGGATGACGGATCCACCCGAAAATACCACGTTCAATCAATCGGGTGGTATCTTCCCAATC
Organism: uncultured Desulfobacteraceae bacterium; assembly: GCA_964412835.1. GTDB lineage: Bacteria > Desulfobacterota > DSM-4660 > Desulfatiglandales > Desulfatiglandaceae > NaphS2. The sequence continues at coordinate 38,312 of CAYPQJ010000002.1, forward strand.
TTTTTGGGGTTGTCCGTACCGTTTCAATCCATAAAACCCGGAGATGGCCACCAGCCCGGAACAGAGCAGGAGGACTCCTGAAAGATACTGAATGCCGTTAAAAGGCCCATTCAGATGGATGTTGAGATACCCCAAAACCAGAAGCGCTTCAAACGCAAAAAACATGTAAAACCCGTGGCTTTCAGGTCGGCGCAATTCGGTTCTGAATTTCAAGAAAATCAGAAGCGCAATGCATGGGAAAATAATATTTTTAATCAAATTGTTATCCTCCTTTCTTAACCTAACTTATCGGGATATATCTCCTACCCCAAATCTTTAATTATTTCCACGAAAGCGGACTGTCCACTGCGGAGTACCCCGCCAAATCCGCCGCCCGGACTCCCCCAGGCTCCGGCCAGATACAGCCCCTTAACGGGGGTCCGGGTTTTGATGCGATCCATAAACGCATTGTCCACGGATTGTTCAAAACCGTAAATGGCGCCCTCCGGGTTGCGGGTATATCGCCAGTTGGTGAGCGGCGTGGCGGATTCGCTCACTTCAATCATGGAAGAAAGGTTGGGAACGACCTCATTTTCGGCCCTTTGAACGAGAATATGCTTCCATCGCTTTTTTTCCTTCCCATAGGCAGTCTTTCTTCCAGCCCGATAGTCGGCCTCGAATTTCCGCCAGGGCTCATAGCCCGAAAGGAAAAGAAGCATCAGTGTGGAAGTCCCAGGCTTGGAATAACCCTTGAAAATGTTATCATAAATACTCACGCTGAATCCCCCGCGATCCACTTCCCCTTTAACGCATGATTGATAATCCGCCTCGGGCCCTCTTCCTGACGCCACGTGGGTGGAAAACCCGGGGATTTTCCCGCGAATATCCCGGTTCAGCCCCAGCCACACAATAAAAGAAGACATGCTGGGTCTGTACCCTTCCAGTTTTTTCAGGTAATCAGTGGGTACCACACCGGAAGGCAGCATTGTTTTAAAGGTGGTCAACGCGCCGGCATTGCTAACGACATATCGAGCCGGAAACATTTTTCTTTCCGCGGTCCGAACCCCGGCGACGGCGCCGCCTTTCATCTCAATTTTTTCAGCGGCGGTGTCATAATGAAGGGTTCCACCCGCTTCCATAATGACCTCGGCCAGTGCGTTGCTGAGCGCCTGGGAACGTTGTTCGAAATAGTAGGAGCCGTTCTTGAGATACCCGCCGGTGGCATTGGCATAATAAAAGGCGGAGAGTTTCTCGGGGGGCAGTCCGTAATACCCCCAAAGGGCCGACAAGGCATTCCTGGCCTCCGGATTTTTAACGTGTTTATCCAGCATCTGGGACAACGTCTTCTTACGGATATCCCACATTTTGGGATATTGGAAGGGAAAAAGAAGCTTGATGAATTTGCCCTTTTTTTCACTCAGTTTGTTCACCTCTTCGGAAACACCGATCATTTCTTCAACAAATGACCGTATCCCATTTGCATCATTGGGAAAATTCCGGCTTAACATGTTGATGTAGGCATCGGGGTCTTTCTGGGGAACGGAAATGTCCAGCCCCGGACTCTTGAGCCGATATACCTCGGGAAGCGCCACCAGTTTCAGACGCTTGAGCACACCCAATTCAGAGAGACATCGGGAGGTGCCGTTGTTGTGAATGGCCGTGCCGTGAAGGGAGACTTCAAATGTAAATTTGCCCCCGGCACGGTCAAAAGCCGTGGCATATCCTCCCGGAATATTATGCTGTTCCAGGATGGTCACGGGAAAGCCGGCCCGGGCCAGGTATGCGCCGCAACACAACCCCCCCAGGCCCGCCCCGATAATCACCACCGGATACTCCGATTTTGGGCCTATGCTTTTGGCGAAGGCCGAAAACCGCTGCCGGTCCAGAGCCAAAGCGCCCGCCGTCATGGCGCTGATGGACAAAAAGGTACGTCTGGAAATTTTTTGCTTAAACATGATCGCCTCCTTGCGAGTTAAAATAAAATCGGTTGGCCTTGACGCTAATCATGGATAAAAATATCGTCCGCTGCAAATGGTGTGCGATGAAAGATCCGAATCAGGGTGTGAATTGTATCAGTGGAAGATGAGCTGAAAAGAGCTTGCAACATTGGAATCTCCAAGCCATAATATGGGCGGGTAGAAATCCGGTAGGACAAAAATCAAATTGATGGGTTTTAAGGAGAAATCAAATGGGAGATAACCAGGAAATTCTGGATGGACTGAAAACCGCCATGGAAGCGGAACTGACCGGTTTTAACTTTTACAAAATGGCGGCAGACAATGTGAAAGATGCCAACGCTAAAAAAACGCTGTCTCAAATGGCTGAAGAAGAAATGGGCCACTTTAAATATTTGCGGCATCAATACAAATCCGTGCTTGAAAAGGGAAACTATGACTTCGCCAGGGCATTCATCAAGAAGACTGAAGATGAAAACGAGAGCCCCATTTTCAGCGCCGCCATCAAAGATCGGATCAAGGACAGCCACTACGAGGTCAGTGTTCTGACCATCGGCATGAAACTTGAGATGGAAGCCATGATTTTTTACCGTTCCTGTGCGGAAAAAGCGGACTCAGTGGATGCCAAACAGTTTTACAATGAGCTTGCAGACTGGGAACAGGGGCATTATAAAGCGTTTGAAAATGAGTTGGACATGCTGAAAGAAGACTACTGGGCGGCCAACGATTTTATACCCATGTAATCGTCATTTGGAGGCGGCACATGAAAACCTTTTCCGGAAATATTGTGGATGTGGTGAACGGCGAGATTTTCCCGGGAACCATTGACATAAGGAATGGAAAAATCCATGACATAAAACGCCATAACCAGACCTATCAGCACTTCATCACGCCGGGATTCATTGACGCTCACGTCCACATTGAAAGTGCCATGATGCCGCCTTCCGAATTTGCTCGCATCGCCGTGGCCCACGGCACGGTTGCCGCCGTATGCGATCCCCACGAGATTGCCAATGTGCTGGGGGTTCAGGGTGTAAAATACATGATGGAAAATGCTGTCGGGGTTCCCATGAAATTCTACTTTTCCGCCCCTTCCTGCGTTCCGGCCACCAATTTCGAAACCAGTGGGGCGCGGCTGACCCTGGAAGACACGGAAACCCTTCTGGAAATGCCCGAAATCAAATTTCTGGGGGAAATGATGAATTTCCCGGGCGTCATTTATGACGACCCGGAGGTCTTGAAGAAACTGGAGATGGCAAAAGCGCACCACAAGGCCATTGACGGACATTCTCCGGGGCTGGGTGGCGATGATCTCAAAAAATATATTGCCGCGGGGATTACGACGGACCATGAGTGTTTCACCATGGACGAGGCACTGGAAAAGCTTTCCCTGGGCATGAGAATCCTAATCCGTGAAGGATCTGCGGTTCAAAACTTTGATGACCTGATCCCCATCGCGGATGAGCACTACCGGAACTGTATGTTCTGTTCGGACGATAAGCACCCGGATGACCTTCAGAAAGGGCATATCAACGATCTGGTCAAACGAGCCCTTGATAGGGACCTGGACAAAATGAAAGTCCTCCGGATGGCCTGCATCAATCCCGTGACCCATTACGGCCTGGACGTGGGATGCCTTCAAAAAGGAGACCCGGCGGATTTTCTCATCATCGATGACTTTGACCGGTTGCGGATTCAGCAGACCGTGATTCAGGGGGAAATTGTCGCGGAGAACGGCCGTAGCCTGCTGCCCCGGAAACCGGCCGGGATCATCAACCGGTTTGCCGCAAACCCCAAGAAACCGGAAGACTTTTCCGTGCCCCATAAAAACCGGCCGGTCCACATCATGGATGTGATTGACAGCCAGCTGATCACGCGTAAATCCTCTGACACATTGGAATCTTTAAACGGCTCTCCGGCATGTAATCTCGAAAAAGACATCCTCAAGATCGCCGTGGTCAATCGATATGAAGACCGTAAACCGGCCATCGGTTTTGTCCGAAACTTCGGTTTAAAACAGGGCGCCATTGCGGGTTCCATTGCCCACGACTCCCACAACATTATCGCCGTGGGGACCACCGATGAGGAGATTTGCAGCGCCGTAAACCTCATCATCGCCAACAAGGGCGGCATCTGTGCGGTGTGTGAAACAAAAAACATTCGGGAAATCCTACCCCTGCCCATTGCAGGACTCATGAGTGATAAAAATTTTGAGACCATCGCCCGCAAATATACCCGGCTTGACACCCTGGCAAAAGAGATGGGATCCACTTTGCACGCGCCGTTTATGACCCTCTCCTTTATGGCGCTCCTGGTTATTCCGGAAATAAAATTGAGTGACAAGGGGCTATTTGATGGCACCCGCTTTGAATTCATGGATCTTTTTTCTTAATTTCCTCCACCCTCACGGGAATCTCCTCCAGATCCAACCCCACCGCATCCCTGACGGCGTTCAGCACCGCCGGTGCAATGGGGACAACGGGCAACTCCCCGATCCCCTTGGCGCCCATGGGTCCCAAAGGATCCGGCACTTCCACGATAAGGGTTTCAATGGGGGGCGTATCGGTGGTTCGCGGCAAGTGATAGCGGTCAAAATTATCATTTTGAATGACACCCTCCACCACGTTGATCCGTTCCTTGAAACACCAACCCAGACCCATGGCCACCCCCCCCTGCACCTGCCCCACGATCCCGGATGGATTGATGGCTTTCCCCACGTCCTGGGCCACCGCTACCTTTAAAACGCGAACACGCCCGGTTTTCTCGTTGACCGCCACCGCCACCGCCGCAGCCACATAACCCAGTGACGGTAAAATACGCTGATCAGGCCCGATTTCCGTGACGATTTGGGGGGGAAACATGTTTTTCACCGGAGGCGTATAGATTTCGTTAACGGTGGGCAATTGACCCGACCCCGCACATTTTTGCGCCAGATCCTCAAAAGAAATAAACGCTCCGTCATGGCGTTTCTCCCCGACCCCATCTGTTTTCAATACCAGAGAATCCAAAGGTTTTTGGAGCACCTGGGCCGCTGATTGGACCAGTTGTCTCTTGAACTTCACCGCGGCCCGCAAGATGGCGCCGCCCGTTAGAAATACCTGCTGGCTGGCGCTGGTGAGCATTCGTGAGGTGGTATGGTCCGTGGATCCGGGGATAATCCGAATCCGGAGCATTGGTAAATCCAGCGCCTGGGCCGTAATGCGGCTCAAGGCATCCACCAGGCCCTGACCCAGTTCGCATCCTCCGGTATACACTTCAAAAATCCCGTTTTCGTCCAGGCGAAGGGTCACATCCGTGCTCCCCTCGGGAATCATGGTGGGGGTGCTGCTGTTTTTATACCCGGCGGCAAGACCAATCCCCAGCTTTTCCCCGCTTGGAACCCGCACGTCCGAGCGCATGGCCTTAATCACCGGCAAAAGGGATTCCAGGCACGCTTTCACCCCCACATCAGCCCCCATGACCTGACCCCACTGGGAAACCTTGCCCATTTCCAGGGCATTTTTCATGCGCACATCCATGGGATCCAATCCCAGTCGGCGGGCCAACCGGTCCATCTGACATTCCATGGCCAGGCACACCTGCGGAACCCCGAAACCGCGCATGGCACCCGATGTGGGGTTGTTGGTATAGGCGGCGGTGACTTTTACGTCCACATGATTTACCGCATAGGGTCCGGTGGCAAAAACAACGGCGTTTTCCACCACCGCAAGGGTGGCCGAATGATACGCACCGGCATCCGCAGTCCCGCTTACCACACAATGGGTGAGCCGACCCTTCCCATCAGCACCGGTTTCATAGTCCAGAACAAAAGGGTGTCGGTGGCTGTGAACCCGCATGGACTCTTCTCGGGTCAACCCCAGGCGCACGGGTCTTCCCATCAAACGGGTTCCCAGGGCGCAAAGGTGCTGGATGGTCAAGTCACCACGCCCGCCGAAAGCCCCGCCGGCCGGAAGCGTCCTGAGCCGGACCCGGTCCTCGGGCAGTTTACAGATGGCGGCGATCTGGTCCCGATAGCTGATGGGCGCCTGGCTGGCCGTAGCCACCACCAGGGTGCCATCCGGATCGAGATAGGTGAGACAGGCTTCCGGTTCCATGAACGCCGGGTCTACCATGGGGGTTCGGTACCGGCCTTTGATTACCACTTCCGCCAGTTCCCGACCCTTTGCAATATCCCCCTTCCGGCAGGTCAACCGGTGGGCAATATTCCCTTTGGGCGTCAAGCGAGGGGCATCGGGGGAAAGGGCTATTACGGGGTCAAAAACCCCGCTTAAGGGTTCATAATCCACCTTTAACCGGTTTGCCCCGTCCTCTGCGGCTTCGGGTGTTTCCGCCAGCACCAGTGCAACCGCATCCGCCACGGAACGGATTTCAGTTTCCGCCAGCACCGGCTGATCGGAAAAGATCACACCAAATGTCTTTTTTCCGGGCAAATCCTTGTGGGTAATCACACGGGTTACCCCGTCCACTTGTTCAGCGGGTGCCGGATCAATGGATCGGATACGGGCACTTGGAAAGCGACTCCAGACCACTTTCGCCCACAGTTGACCCGGCATATGAAGATCCCGGGCATAAAGCAGCGCTCCGTTTACTTTCTTTTCCGATGCCCGGGTAACGCCCGCAAAACTGTAGTCGGGTTGTTTCAGCAGGTGCCGTTTGAAATGGGGGTCTGCCGCTGCCCGTACCGATTCAATAATCTTCTGATATCCGGTGCAGCGGCAGAGGTTTCCATGAAGCCCCCGCCGAATCTCTTTTTCCGTAGGATACGGGTTGTCTCTTAAAAGGCAACCGGCGCTCAATACAAACCCGGGGGCACAGTAACCGCATTGGAAGACCCCCAGCTCGGAAAAAGTTCTCCGTACCCGCAGTAGGGCTTCCGAACCTTTCCCGGATCGTTCAATCCCCTCGATGGTGATGACGTTCATCCCCTCCAGATGCCGGGGGTTCACCACGCAGGACCGCATGGGCGAATCGTTAATCAGAACCGTACAGGCACCGCAAACCCCCACACCACACCCGTATTTGCTGCCGTGAAGTGCCAGATCCCGCCGGAGAAATTCCAGAAGGCTCATCTCGCGGTCACCCGGAAAAACCACATCCCGCCCGTTCACCCTGAACAAAACCGTGGCCGGGGGCCGGCAATGAATCGGCATTCGGGCCGTTGTCAGCCCCATGCGCTTCAGGAACTGCTGTTGTGTGAGGAGCGGCATTTTTTTCTTCCAAAAAACAGGAAACGGGTAATTCAAATATGAAGGAGGTCTCGTTATTCAATCAAAGGGCTGAAAGGACCGGTACAGCCTCGGCTTCGATGATTCTTTTATCTGCGGTAACCAGGGTGAGATCATAAACCAGCGCCGTGGCGGCAAGGAATCGATCCGCCGGATCTTGATGGGGCAGATCCACCAGTCGACTCCGGATTGCCACTTCCCGATTAACAGGTGCTTCCCTGAAAGGGATTCGCAGAAAAATATTACGCACTGCTTTGATACTGTCACCTTGAAATAAAATGCGTTTCTTTTCAGTAAGCAACAAAATTTCCCAAACGCTGATCGGTGAAAACCAGAGTGTATTTTCGAGATCCTCCAATTCACGGACAACCTTACGGGGAAGTCGGTCAGGCTCAGAGATGCTCCAAAGTATGATGTGCGTATCCAGTAGCAGCTTCAATTGTTTAATACCTCCCATTCCTCTTCATCTGAGGCCGGCGATACCACATCACCCACAATTTTAAGCTTGTCCCTCATGGAACCCATCCAGGAATCCGTATTTGGGGGGGGGGGAGGTGGACTGACCAGAGCGATGGGCTCCCCATTCCGGGTCACCAATAAGGGCTGTCCGGTTTTGTTCACATCATCCAGTAAGCGAAGACATGTCGCCTTGAATCTAGAGATCGGGATTGTTTGATTCATTCTTATCCAGCTCCTTTCAGAGTTACTGTTAAAAAAATATTACCATAGTCAATGACTATAGTCAACTTATCATTTGGTTGCGCATCCAACGCATGGGGGTTAAAATCAGGTGCTCAGTAAAAAGCCGGCTTTGAGGGGTGAAAATCCCGTGAATTTGTGCAATCGATGCATCAGCGGTAGAGGCATACAGCTTGAAATTACAGAGAGATTGAGAAAAACGGTGTTTACCTCCCCTGAAGGGTGGGGTATAAGAAAAAAACAGAATGTCTTTTCCGTTTCACAAATGCCGTAAAAACCGCTTTGGTGCCCTGAAAATGAATACGCCGCGCTCATTAAAATCAGGAGAATGTAGATGAAAAGACGGCTCCTGTTTGACCTCTTTATCCTCAGTTTGTTTGTGTCGGCCCTGACGGCCGGGGGAATTCTGTATTTCTCCATGAAAGACTATGCCCTCAAGACAGCCAACACCGATGCACAACGGATCACCGACATGGTCGCGGAGCATATATCGACCGGCATCACGGAACATCAGCGGGCGGTTCAGCTGTTGGCAGGAAACGAATCCATTTTGACGGCCATCCGCACACCGAATCCCAAAACCCTGGACAGGGCCAACCGGCTGCTGGTGCATTTCAGAAAAATCTTTGACCTGGACGTCTGCTATCTGATGGACAGAGGGGGCAAGACCCTTGCCTCATCCAACTGGGATTCGCCCAAAAGTTTCGTCAACAAGAATTATGGTTTCCGGCCCTATTTCAAGAAAGCCATCAAAGGGCAACCTTTCATCTATATGGCCGTAGGGGTTACCACCAATAAACCGGGCATCTATTACAGCTGCCCCATAACCGGGACGGAAGACCCATCCCCTTTGGGCGTTGTGGTCATCAAGGATTCGGTGAATGCCCTTAAAAAAGCGGTCTCCCAGGGTGAAAACGGCTATATGATGTTGACCGGACCCCACGGGGTTATTTTTGTCTCCAACCATGATAAATGGCGCTTCCAGGTATTATGGCAGGTCCAACCGGGAACCCTTTCAGCCATTGCCGGGACCGGACAATTCGGAAGAGGCCCCTGGGACTGGACAGGCATCCAACGCGAGGGAAAGAATCAAGCGGTTGACGGCTCAGGAAGGACATATCGCATCCATAGCGCATCCATCGATCAGATGCCCCTGTGGCGCCTCTATTTCCTCCATGATATTCAGGAAATCCTGGTTTCCCTCTCCCTGCCGCTTCTGAAAAATGCCGGCTACGGCGCCCTCCTGTTCATCCTGCTGATTGGTGTCTCCGGCTTTCTATTGTCATATCTGAGAAAACAGGAGCTGAAAACCCTTACGGCAGCGCATCAGGAGACAAGATTGCAGAAAGCCTACCTGGAAAGCCTGGTGGAAAACATGCCGGAAGCGGTAGCGCTTTTTGATCAGACCGGCACAATCGAACGAATCAACCGGGGTTTTACGGAAATTTTCGGTTACCGTGACACCGAAGCCCTTGGGCGGAACATCAGCGAACTGCTTGCCCCCCCGGACCGCCTGAAAGAAGCCCAAGATATTCGGCAGCGCACTTTCGGGGGCGAGAGCATCAATCTGGAAACCATCCGAAAAGGAAGGGACGGTGAGCGTTTCAATGTTTCGCTTCTCTCCACACCCATCACCACCGAGGAGGAAACCCTGGGATACCTGGCAATATACCGGGACATCTCGGATCGAAAAGAACAGGAAAACGCCCTTCGGGAATCGGAAGATCGTCTCAAGACCATCCTTGAAACCGTTCAGGCCGGCATCGTCGTGATTGACGCTGAAACCCATATCATCACTGAAGCGAATCCCGCGGCCCTTTCGCTGATCGGGCTGCCGAAGCAGGACATTGTGGGAAAGATGTGCCACAGTCATATCTGTCCTGCCGAAATAGGCAAATGCCCCATTACGGATCTGGGTCAGTCCGTTGACAATGCCGAAAGGACTTTGTTAAATGCCGAAGGACAGGAAATTCCCATTCTCAAAACGGCTAAACCGTTCACCGCCTATGGCAGGCCATATCTTCTTGAGAGTTTCGTAGACATTTCCTCTCTTGTGCAAACGCGCATTGAGGCCCAGGCCGCCAGCCAGGCCAAAAGCGAATTTCTGGCCAACATGAGCCACGAAATCCGCACCCCCATGAACGGTATTATCGGCATGACGGAGTTGGCGCTGCAGACGGAACTTACCGATGAACAAACGGAATTCCTGACAGCGGTTAAGGATTCAGCCGACGCACTCCTCACCATTATCAACGATATCCTCGATTTTTCAAAGGTGGAAGCGGGTAAATTGGAGCTGGAGTCCATAGACTTTGATCTTCGCACCACCCTGGAAAATGCCATGGATCCCCTGGCGGTAAAAGCCCATGAGAAAGGCCTTGAACTGATCTGCCGCATCAAACCCGATGTTCCCACCGCCCTCAAAGGGGACCCGGTGCGACTTCGCCAGATCGTGGTCAACCTGGCCGGTAATGCCATCAAGTTTACGGAAACAGGCGAAGTCGTGGTCATCGTAGCCTTGGAAGAGGAGACAGATGGCAATATCCGGCTCCATTTCTCAGTATCCGACACGGGCATCGGCATTGCACCGGAAACAGTCTCCACCATTTTTGAAAGTTTCCACCAGGCGGATGGGTCGGTCACCCGCCAGTACGGCGGCACCGGTCTGGGCCTGGCCATCAGCAGACAACTGGCGGAATTGATGAACGGTCGAATCTGGGTGGAAAGTAAAGAAGGGGAAGGGAGTATTTTTAACTTTACAGCCCGGTTTACGCCGGGCGACCTGCCGGCGGCCCCCTTTCTACCGGCGGATACGTCAACCCTTCAAGGGCTTCCGCTGCTGATTGTGGACGACAACCAAATGAACCGCAAGGTTTTCATGGAAATAACCACCGCCTGGGGAATGAAGCCAAAGGCCGTATCCGGGGGAAAGGAAGCCCTTGGCGAGTTGAAACAGGCGAAAACCGCCGGCAACCCGTATCGTTTCCTGCTGCTGGATTTCCATATGCCGGATCTGGACGGATATGAAACCGTCAAAGAAATGAAAATCCAGGGCACGGCAGAAAACCTGAGCATTATTTTGCTCACATCAGCCGGGCGAAAGGGCGACGCCGCCAGATGCAGCCATATGGGTATTTCCGCCTATCTTCTGAAACCCGTAAAACAGGCGGATCTGCTGGATGCCCTCCACCTTTCCCTTGGACACGACAAACGAAAAGACGCCATCATCACCCGTTACACGGTTGAAGAGGTTCGCCGCAAACTGCGCATCCTGTTGGTTGAGGACAATGTGGTCAACCAAACACTGGCCGTCAAAATTCTGGAAAAAAGAGGGCACCGGGTGGTGGTGGCCGCAAACGGGCAGGAAGCCCTTGAAGCCCTCTCCCGGGAAAACTTTCACGTGATCCTGATGGATGTGCAGATGCCCGTGATGGACGGATATACGGCCACCCGCAAGATCCGTAAATGGGAAGATCAATCCAGAACTTCCGAATCCCACATCCCCATCATCGCCATGACCGCACATGCCATGAAAGGGGACCGGGGAAAATGCCTGGCCGCGGGCATGGATGATTACGTGACCAAACCCATCAAGCCGGAGACCCTCTTTCCGGTTATTGAACAGTGGACGGGAGGGGGTAGAAAGGGTTCAGGGGACAGTTTTCAGGGGGCAGGATGAAAAAGGAGTATTTTAATGAGAATTGCTGCTCAAAGTTCTTGGTTGTTGACAAAACAAACTACGGGGGATATCTTTACTGTAAAGAGTAAAGATCAGGGATTTGAGAGGTGAATCGAATGCAGCATGTGAGTAGGCTATCTACAAAAGGGCAGGTAACAATACCAGTGGACCTACGGAAGGCCATAGGTATAGAACCTGGCGATATGGTCGTTTATGAACTGCAGGGAAAAAGCGTGAAACTTAAAAGGGTCGATCCGTTTGACGCAGCATATCACGCAGCGGTGGCGGAAACTCTTGAAGAGTGGAACAGCCCTGAGGATGAAGAGGCCTTCAATGATCTGTAGACGATATGATGTGGTCACCGTCCCCTTCCCGTTTGTTGACAGACCTAAAACGAAAAACCGCCCCGCGGTCGTACTCAGTAGCAAAGAATTTAACAGAAGCAACCACACAATTCTTGCCATGATAACCACGAAAAAAGAGCCGGCATGGCCGGGCGACTCACAAATCAACGATTACGCCGATGCTGGTTTACGCCTCCCATGCCTGGTCCGCTTAAAGTTTTTCACGCTTGATAACCGCCTATTGCAGAAAAAGATAGGGCATCTGAGCGAAAAAGATTCAAACAAAATATCAAAGCATCTATGTTCTTATCTGGTTGCGCACGGATAGATTGCCGGTTTCATTTCCGCCAGCCGTAAACCGCTATTTCGTCTGCGCTAAGCCTTTTCTTTTCGGGGGCTTTTTTCATAAAGTCTTCTCTCCTGAAGTGTGGATTTCCAAAGCGTCACAAGGTGAATATATTCGCCTATCCCCCACTTCGGACCTTCACCTGATTTCGACCGGTCTCTTTGGCGCGGTACAGCGCCTCATCGGCCCGGTCGATGAGCTTCCGAATGGAATCCTTATTTCCGGTTCTGTTCTGTGTGACGCCGATGCTGATGGTAATTTGAATGGGACCGGTCCGCCATGGTATCCGGTTTTCCACCACCATCCGCCGCAGCCTTTCACAGGCAGCGCGCGCCCCTTCCAGATCGGTTTCCGGAAGGATCACCGCGAATTCCTCACCCCCGTACCGGCAGGGCAGATCGGACAGTCGTGACCATTCCCTGATAATCCTGCCCATATCCGCCAGAACAAGGTCCCCCGCACTATGCCCTTGTTGATCGTTAACACGTTTAAAAAAATCCAGATCCATCATACAGAGGGAAAGGGCTTTGCCATGCCGTTCGGCCCGCGATCGTTCCCGTTCCAAAGCTTCCATGAAGTACCGGCGATTGTACAGACCGGTGAGTTCATCGAGCGTGGCCATTTCTGAAAGCTTCCTTTGACCCATACGGATCTCTCTTTTGAGCTTTCCCTTCTCCATGACATTTCGAAAACATGCGGCGATGCTTTCCCGGTCAAAACGGGATTTGGTCAGGTAATCATCGGCACCCTCCCGGATCAGGCGGGAAGCGACCATTTCATCCCCCTGACCGGTCAATACCACCAGGGGAACGTCCCTATTCTTCGCCTTTAAAGCGCTTAAAAAATCAAACCCGTCGCCACCGGGCAGCAGATAGTCCAGCAGCACCAGATCCGGTGATATTTCGTCTACGAGGCACAGACCTTCTTCCAGGGTTTCAGCGCGGCTCAGCTGGATACCGTCGATGCTGTTCAATACCGATTCAATACGTTTGAAATCCGCATGGGAGCCTTCAATGGAGAGGATATGCAATTTCTGTCCAATGTTTAAAATCATACCGCTGCACCCGTAGGGTTTGGTTTCATAGTACCGAATGTCTTGAATCTTTTTTCAGTTTATCACCATTAAAACATAACGACAATCCCTTGTAAATGCATCACCGGATAAAAAATGAAAATCATACCCGATAAGTCTGATGTTTTTCAAATATTGACAAACCCGTCGGGATATGAGAATCAAAACGCTGATTTGCTCCACCGACCAGCGTAGCATCACGGGCCAGTGAGGCCGCCGGAAATAATTTGATTCACAAGGAGTTGATTCTTGAAAGCCCTTGGTAAGCTGCTACGAAGCGACAATGTTATCCATGGTTATGAAAATACCGGCATCATTTATGAGTGGGCCAGGGATAAGGCCTATCTGGCCATTGATGCGGTTCAATATAAAGGGATCGAAGGTGCCATCCTGTATTATCACAATCCTCCGGTGCATCAAATCGGAACCACTGCCCTCCATGCGTTTCATGAAGGGCTGGACCGTGTTATGGGAGAACTGAAACACCTGGAGTATTTCATTCTCTACGGTCCCAATGATCCGGTTCACACGGGGGGAGACCTGAAAGAGAGCCTGGGGAAACTTCAAGAAAGCCTTCGGGCAAAAGAGGAAATGCGTTTGTCGGGTGCCTCTGTCCATGAAATGGACAAACTGTTCAGTTGGGGTGAAGCCCGTCTTCAAAAAGGAATCGTTCTTTACGATAAAATCAGAACCATCAGCCGGCATGCCCGGGTGGTGGGCGTCTGCGGGGGCGGGTTGAGATTCGGGGGTTCTGCTGAAATTCAACTCATGTGTGATGTTCTGGTGGGCGATTCCAGAAGCGGTATGTGTTTCAGCGAGGCCATGATCGGCATCATTCCGGGGTGGGGGGGCATGGCCAGGGTTTTGACCAAGGCGGGTCTTGAAAATGCCGAATACATGACCCAAACCGCACAGGTTGTTCACGCCGATGAGCTCAAAGAAATCGGTATTTACGATGATGTGGTGGCCGTTAATCTTCCTTTTCCAAAGAAAAACAGTGGCAAAGATCAAAACTATAAAGTGCGTCTTGAAGAACACGATTACAACACCGGACTTCTTTTGCTCCCCCGGGCATTGGAACTGGCAATTTGTAAAAAGAACGAAATCCCCTCCATTAAGAGGCAACACCGCAAGTCTCTGGCATCCCGAAAGGATATCGCCGGAGAAGTGGCCGCAAGGACCAATCCTGATCATTATGCCCACATTCGAAACCGGCCCCTTCGGGAAGTCCATGAGGAAATCGAACGGCTGGGTCGACCCCTGGCACCCCAGTCCATAGCTGCACTGGAAGGACTGCTCAATACCCTGGAGTCCTCAACCTATAACGAGGAGCACTTTGTTCACCAAGAACTGAAAGCGGATGCAGCCCTATACAGGGACCCGAAATTCATTGAGGGCTTAACCGCCATGCTGGAACAACGGGTTCCGGATTTTAGAGAGCCATAACAGAAAAAGGGGAAATCCAATGAATCAACACGACATGTTCAGCCGGCATCCCAGGATGCCCAAAAAAGTGCAAGTGGGAGACATCACCATCCGTGATGGATTTCAACACGAAGAAATTTTCATCCCCACCGAAGCCAAAATAACCTATCTGCAAGAGCTGGCTTTTGCCGGGGTTCGACGCATGGAAGTGACCAACCTGGGAAATGTCCGCATCATGCCCCAGTTCAAGGATGCCGAAATGGTACTTGCAGGGGTTCGGTCTGATATCTTCAATAACCGGCTGGCAAAGCGGAATATTGATCCTTCCCGGATTGAATGGACTGCCGTAACCATTCGGGAAGCCGCCGTGGACCGCGCCATTTCACTTAAAGAGCAGGGTCGCGGGCCGGACCGTGTACTGATGATGGTGTCTACGGATGAAGAACACCATTTTGCCAACAGCGGTACCACCCTGCCCCAGTACTGGCGGGAGGCCGAGCGCTGTATCCGTAAATGCCGGGATGCGGGCATCAAAATGTGTGGCACCGTCAGCACCATCTGGGGAAGTCCCATTAGCGGCCCCACACAGCTGAAGGATGCCGTTGAGTTCACCAAGCGTTGGCTCAGCATCGGCGCCCATGATATCGAACATGCGGACCATGACGGCAGCGCACCGCCCGATCAGGTCTACCGTTATTTTTCCATGGTGCTGGATCAGATTCCCGATCCGGATCTGCATGTGGGGCACTTTCACGTGACCCGGGGCTGGGGTCTGGCCAACGTCCTGGCAGCCCTTCAGGCGGGCGTCCAAATCTTTGAAGGAACACTCGGGGGAACCGGAGGCCAACCCGCCAATTTCGTGGATCGAACACCCGTACCCGGCACAGGGGCCTATTATTACCGGGACCCCAACGTGGTGGGTCTGGTCAGCATCGAAGATCTGTGCGTCATGCTGGATGAGATGGGGATCGATGTGGGCGCCATTGATATTGACCGGTTGCTGGAAATGGGAACCCTCATGGAGCGTACCCTGGGCCGGCGGCTCAGATCCGAATCCATACTGAGCGGCAGGATACCCAAAACCCCGCGATATGAATTCAAACGTCCCAAACTGATGGCGTTAAAAGAAAAGGCTTGTGAAAAAGCAAGCCGGATCATTCCAGAAGAATGGTCGGAAAAGGCGATTTTACCGGAAGGCATGGACAAGAAATGAACAGTAAACCGAATTTTTCACCCTTTCAAAAAGGGACCCTGTGGGCACGAATCCTGAAAGCCACCAATGCGGCACTCAAAAGCGGCGTACTGAAACCCATTCAAACGGAAGGCCGCGTCATGAAAGAGAGCGGCGTGGATTTTCTGGTCCGCATCGTCTCCAGTCTTGCCGGAAAAGACGCGGATAAAATTCTGCTCGCGGGAGATACCAAAGGGAAAAAAGAGAATCCGAACCCCTTTCTACCCTACGAAAAAGAAATGTTTGTGGCGGACATCTTAGATACCCACCTGTGCCTGCTCAATAAATTCAATGTGATCGAACACCATCTGCTCATCGTTACCCGCGCATTTGAGCACCAGGAAAGGCTTCTTACGGTTCGAGATTTTCAAGCCATTTGGCGTTGCATGGCCGAATTTGAGGGGCTCGCTTTTTATAATGGCGGGAAAATTGCGGGCGCCAGTCAAGACCACAAGCACCTTCAGTTGATCCCGCTTCCCATGGGAACCTCCGGACGGGCAGTCCCCATGGAAAGCCTGTTTGAAGTGCCGCAGAAAACCCCGGGGCTGGTCTCCGGCATTCCTTTTCTTCATGCCTTCAAGCGTTTTTCATCCCTTACGGATATTTCCCATAATATGGCGGCCCAGGCACTGCACCAGATGTATCGCCTCATGCTTCAACAGGTGGGGATGAACACCTTTACCGAACGGGAGGAAACCCTTCAATCCGGCCCTTACAACCTGCTCTTCACCCGCCGGTGGATGCTGCTGGTTCCCCGATCAAAGGAATTCTTTGAATCCATCTCCGTCAATGCCCTCGGGTTTGCCGGTGCATTGCTGGCCCGAACCCCTAAAGAGATGGATCTCATTCGAAAAAAAGGCGGTATGGGGGTGCTGCACCATACCGCCTTCGCACGATCGTAGGGGCGCCCCCCTGTGGGCGCCCAAGATGTAGAATAACCACGAGGGGAGATCGGGCAACCACGGGGGAGATCGGGCAACCACAGGGGAGATCGGGCAACCACAGGGGGTTGCCCCTACTTCTTTTCGCTGGCCAGGTGCACGTTGGCTTCCACGGGATTGGTGGCATGCAGTCTTTCCCGGGCATCCTTTACCTCTTCCTCGGTGCCGTGGAAGATGACCAGAAATTTGTCGGCCTTGACCGCGGTTTCATACTTTACCACGCTGTCCTTTGGAATGCCGATGCTGAAAAGGCCCGCGCCCAGCGCACTGAGTCCACCCACGATAATGGCGTTTTCAAGTGCCCCCAGGATCATGCCGCCCACCGGTCCCAGAGCCACGATGTGCCCTACGCCCGGAACAAAAAAGAGGGCTGATCCGAACAGCAGTCCCATTATCCCGCCCCAGAAGGCGCCCAGCTTACCCCAGAACTTCATTCGGTCTCCGGCGTTGTAGTAGCCCACCACATTCTCTTCCGCATGATATTCCTTGCCCAGAATGGACAGTTTTTTCATGTTGACGCCGGCCTTTTCCAGCGCCCTGATGGCCGTCTCAGCTTCGGTATGGGTATTGTAAATGGCAACCGCTGCACTTTCCTTGGACATGTAACTCCTCCTCATAAAAAAAGATTTTTAAAACACATCGAAAAACCTATTTCCCGATGACGTGTTTGGCAATGACGGTCCTCTGGATTTCAGAAGTTCCCTCATAAAGGGTGAACACCCTGGCATCCCGGTAATACCGTTCAACCGGGTACTCCTGCATATAACCATATCCCCCATGGATCTGCAGGGCCTGGTAGGCTGTCCTGTTGGCCATTTCGGAGGCAAATACCTTGGCCATGGAGGCCGCCGCACTGTAGTTTTCTCCCCTGTCACGCATGGCGGCGGCATTGAAGGTCAGAAGCCTGGCCGCTTCAATCTGCGTGGCCATGTCGGCGATCATCCACCGGAGACCCTGGAACTGGGAAATGGTTTTACCGAACTGCACCCGCTCTTTTGCATAGCCCACCGCCGCATCCAGGCACGCCTGGGCCACCCCCAGGGACTGGGATGAAATACCGATCCGCCCTCCGTCGAGTGACGTCATGGCAATCAGAAATCCATCCCCCTCCTGCCCCAGAAGATTCTCCGCCGGAACGCGGCAATCTTCAAAAATCAACTCCACCGTGTCGGATGCGCGAAGCCCCATTTTTTTCTCTTCCTTGCCCACGGAAAAGCCAGGCGTTCCTTTTTCCACCACAAAGGCACTGATACCGCGATGCTTTTTCTCCGGGTCCGTATAGGCCGTGGCTACTGTCACATGGGAATTCTTGCCCGTGGTAATGAACATCTTGTTGCCGTTGATGATGTAGCTGTCGCCGTCCCGCACCGCCTTGGTTTTCTGGCTTACGGGATCAGAACCCGCCCCCGGTTCCGTGAGGGCAAACGAGCCGAGCATTTCCCCTGTGGCCAGCTTTTTCAGGTATTTACCTCTCAGGTAATCGGATCCAAAGAGGTTAATGGGACCGCAGGCAACGGAATTGTGCACCGACATGATCACTGCCGTGGATGCGCAGGCATAGGCGATCTCCTGAAGGGCCAGGCAATAGCTGACCGTATCCACCCCCGCGCCGTTAAACTCCACCGGTGCATTCATACCCAACAGGCCCAGCTTACCCATTTTTTTGAGATTATCGGCGGGGAATTCGCCGGTTAAATCCCTTTCCGCGGCAGTGGGTAAAACGCTCTCCCTGGCAAACTCCCTGACCATGGCACGGATCATCCGTTGTTCTTCATTGAGTTGGTAGGCCATTTTTCTCCCTCAAAATTCAACCTGTGTGGTTGGGTATAAGGTATTAGTTGTCAGGGCGTATAGAGCACCACCAGAAGTTCCGCCTTCTCCGAGCTGATATTTCTCAGTTTGTGAACAATGGATGAGTTGAAATGAAGGCTATCTCCGGGACCCAGAATATTTTTGTTCTCACCCACCATCACTTCAACTTTTCCCTTGATAACATATTGGAACTCCTCTCCCAGATGCTGGTACCCCACGGGTTTGTGTTCACTTTCGGGGTCAATAAATATCTTGAAGGCTTTCAGGTGTTTATGGCGCGCTTCAGGGGTAAGGGTTTCATAACTGTAGTCCTCGGTTCGTTTCTGGTAGCCTTCGGCTTTTTTTTCACCGGCGCGTTTTTTCTCCTCCCGGAGCAGAAGACTCGAATCCACTTCCAGGGCTCTCGACAGCTGAAGGATCACTGAAACCGGCGGCATCACCTCCCCCTTTTCCACCTGTGAGATAAACCTGGGATTCAGACCCGTTTCATTGCCAATATGCTTAAGGGTAAGCTTCTTTTCTTTCCTCAACTTCATGAGGCGCTTTCCGATGGGTCGGTCTTTTTTACCACTGGGCATGGATCCCTCCTGACGTTTTCATTAACCTTCGTTATTCTTGGATAGCCTGTAGGCTTTTACCATTCTGAGAACAAAACCCAAAACCAGGGTGGCGCTGATGAGAATCATGAGATTGGAAGCAAAAAATGCCATGATAAAGGAATAGGGGTTTTCAAGTTTATAGGCGGATATCAACATCAAAATGCCGAAACCCAGAAAACAACAACCGGCAAGCATCAGAAAGACCTGGCGTACCCACCAGAAAATGCCAAACATAAAACGCTCTTTTCCAAATGGACTATCCGTCGGCAGGAAGTCCTCCCAGTGCGGGAAACACCAGGTTTTCGCAGGCTGAGTAGGGATCCAGATCCCCTTTCACAATGGCATCCACAGCGCGATCGAAATCCCCGCTTTCCGTCAGTTTATCCAGCACTTCCTCAACCAACCGGGCCTTAATCATATCCACCATTTCCTGGCGCACCTTGTCCGGACTCCGCCTGGATTTAAGGCCGCCTGCCGTTTGTTCCAGGTATTCGGCGTGCCGGTCCACCTCATCTAAAAAGTCGTCCACCCCTTTATCAAACACGGCCTCTACCTTGAGGATGGGCGGCTTCCAAAGACCCCTGTCAAATTTCCGTTGATCCATCTCGATCATCAGCCGCAGTTCGTTGAGCGTTTTATCGGTCCCTTCGCGGTCGCTTTTGTTGATCAGGAAAATATCGCCCACTTCGAGAATCCCCGCCTTGATGGCCTGAATGTCATCCCCCATGCCGGGAACCACCACAATTACCGTGGTATGGGCGCTCCGCATCACGTCCACTTCATCCTGCCCAACCCCGACGGTTTCCACCACGATCACGTCTTTTCCCATGGCATCCAAAATATCGATGGCGCTTCGCGTCGATTGGGTTAACCCGCCGAAATGGCCTCGGGTAGCGAGGGATCGGATAAAAACCCCCGGATCCATGCTGTGCCGCTGCATGCGGACCCGATCCCCCAGGATGGCCCCCCCGCTGAAGGGACTGGTAGGATCCACCGCCAGAACCCCCACGGTTTTCCCCCGCTTTCTTAAATGGGCCAGCATCTGGTCCACCAGGGTGCTCTTTCCCACGCCCGGGGCGCCGGTGATACCGATTATGTAAGCCTTTCCCGTATGGGGATAAAGGGCCTTTAAGACATCCCGCACCTCGGGCATACCATCGTCCACATCTCGAATAAGACGCGCCACCGCCCGCACATCGCCGCTCGTCACCTTTTCAACCAAATCTTTCATAACCCGGCCCTTATCTTCTCGGCGTCACGTTCTTCCGCACCCAGGTGACAATTTCATCCATGGTTGTTCCCGGTGTGAATATCTCCTTGACCCCGGCCGCTTTGAGTGTTTTGATATCGTCATCGGGAATAATACCGCCGCCGCACACCACGATATCATCGGCGTTCTTTTCCCGCAGAAGATCCAAAACCGTCTGGAACAGATACTTGTGGGCGCCGGCCAGGCTGGACAGCCCCACCATGTCCACATCTTCCTGGATCGCCGCCTCTACGATCTCTTCAGGCGTCTGGTGAAGTCCCGTATAGACCACCTCAAACCCTGCATCGCGATAGGCGCGCGCAATGATTCTCGCTCCCCGGTCATGCCCATCCAATCCAGGCTTGGCGACCATCACCCTGACTCTTCGTTCCCGTTTCATAATCCCCTCATTGTGATCACAATTTTAATAAATTCCCGGATCCCGGTAGGAACCAAAAACATCCCTGAAAACATCGCAGACTTCCTGAAGCGTGGCGCCGGTTTTGACCGCATCAATGAGATGTTCCATCACATTTTCAGTACCGGAACAGGCCTCCCCTACCCTTTCAAGACTTCTTGCCACGGCCTGGCCATCGCGACTCTCTTTGACCCGGTTGGTTTTTTCAATCTGCTGCGTCTCCAGTTCCTCGTCGATTTCCAGCACATCAACGGGGATATCTTCTTTCTCTATGGCGTACTTGTTCACCCCCACAACCGTCTTCTCACCATCATCAATCTGCTTCTGATAGTGATAGGCCGCATCGGCGATCTCCAACTGCGGGTAATTCTGCTCGATGGCTGCCAGCATCCCCCCCATGTCGTCAATCTTCCGAATGATTTCGAAGGCCTCCTCTTCCATCCGGTTGGTGAGGGATTCCACTAAATAAGACCCCCCGAGGGGGTCAATACTATTGGCCACGCCCGATTCTTCCGCAATAATCTGCTGGGTCCGGAGCGCAATGGTGGCAGCCTCCTCCGTGGGTATGGACAGGACCTCGTCCAGGGAATTGGTATGGAGTGACTGGGTCCCCCCCATGACCGCCGCCAGACCCTGAAGCGCGGTCCTCACCACATTGTTGTAGGGCTGCTGGGCCGTAAGGGAACACCCGGCGGTCTGGGTGTGAAACCGCATCCACAATGATCTGGGATCTTTCGCCTTGAATCGATCTTTCATGATCCTGGCCCACATGCGCCGGGCGGCCCGGAATTTGGCCACCTCTTCGAAAAAATCCAGATGGGAGTTAAAGAAGAAGGAGAATCGCGGGGCGAATTCATCCACGTGCAAACCCCGTTCCAGGGCTTTTTCCGTGTAGGCGATGCCGTCCGCCAGGGTAAAGGCCAGCTCCTGCACGGCCGTGGAGCCGGCTTCCCGAATGTGGTAACCGCTGATGCTGATGGTGTTCCACCGCGGTACCTGGCGGGTCCCGAATTCCACTGTGTCCGTCACAATGCGAACAGACGGTTCGGGGGGACACATGAAGGTTTTCTGCGCTACAAATTCCTTCAGCATGTCATTTTGAATGGTGCCGCCCAGGATCTTTCGATCGATCCCGCGGTTTTCCGCCATGGCGATATACATGGCCCAGATGACGGCGGCGGGCGGATTGATGGTCATGGAGGTGGTGATCCGGTCGATGGGAAGCCCGGCAAACAGGTCTTCCATGTCTTTTAACGTATCAATGGCCACACCGCACTTGCCGCATTCTCCCCTGGCCTTGTGGGAATCCGAGTCATATCCCATCAAGGTGGGCATGTCAAAAGCGGTGGAAAGGCCGGTCTGCCCTTCCCGAACCAGGAGATGAAAGCGCTGGTTCGTATCCATGGCACTACCGAGACCCGCAAACATGCGCATGGTCCAGAGGCGGCCCCGATACATGGAGGGCTGCACGCCCCGCGTAAAGGGGTAGTCCCCGGGAAATCCGATATCGGTATCAAAGTCCTGGTCTTTCAGGTCGGCAGGTGTATACAGATCATTGATTTCCCAGTCTGAAACCGTGGAAAATCGGTCCAACCGTGCCGGTCTGGCGGTAAAAACCTGTTTCAGTTTTTTCTTCCAGGCGCTGTACTTTTCTTCAATATCTTGAAAAATCTTAGGATTATAGGTCAAGGCCATGGTTACCTCCTCCAATCAACCTTTGATGAGGTTCTTCGCCACCACCAGACGCATGATCTCGTTGGTGCCCTCATAGATCTGGCATATCTTGGCATCACGCATGTGACGCTCCATGGGGTATTCCTTGCTGTATCCATATCCTCCCAGGATCTGAACCCCCTCAACAGACGCTCTCATGGCCGCATCCGAGGCGTACATCTTGGCCATGGCCGCTTCTTTCTCATAAGGCTTTTTGTGGTCTTCCAGCCAGGCTGCTCGAAGCGTCAGCAGTTCCGCTGCATCCAGTTCCGTGGCCATATCCGCCATTTTCCACTGGATGGCTTGAAATGCGCTGATGGGTTTTCCAAACTGCTCCCGGGTCTTGGCGTACTCAACCGAATCTTCCAGGACCGACCGGCCAATACCGATCGCCTGGGAAGCGATGCCGATACGACCGCCGTCAAGGGTCGTCAGCATCTGTTTAAACCCTTCCCCTTCTTTTCCCAGCAGGGCGTCCGCGGGCAACCTTGCATCTTCAAAAACCAGTTCCGCAGTCCCCGAAGCCAGAATACCCATTTTCTCTTCCAGGCGCCCCACCTTGAAGCCGGGGGTTTTTTCCCGATCCACCACAAAGGTGCTGATCCCTTTGTACCCTTTTTCTTTGTCCGTCACCGCAGCGATGACGGCGTATCGTGCCACATTGCCGTTGGTGATAAATTTCTTCTCCCCGTTTACGATCCATTCATCACCGTCTTTGACGGCGGTGGTCCGCATACCCGCAGGGTCGGATCCGGCCCCGGCCTCCGTGAGGCCATAGCACCCCAGGTATTCGCCGGAGGCGCAGGGAGTGAGATATTTCTTTTTCTGAGCCTCCGTTCCATAAGCATATACCGGAAAACAGTAAAGAGAATTGTTGACACTCATAATGACCCCGGTGGACGCACACGCCTTTGATATTTCAATCAAGGCCAGAACGTAACTCACATAATCCATGCCGCCACCACCATATTCTTCCGGTATGGCAATGCCCAGCATCTTCAATTCTCCCAATTGATTAACGATATCCGCCGGATGGGAGTGGGTTTCATCCAATTCTGCGGCCTTGGGCCGAATCTCCGCCTCGGCAAAGCGTGCCGCCATCTCTCGAACCATCTGCTGTTCTTCGGTTAATGCAAAATCCATTGATTATACCAGCCCCCCTCTAAATTCGGGTTTTCGTTTCTCCAAAAACGCCGTCATTCCTTCCTTACCGTCCGGGCTCGACATGCACAGGGCGAAACCATCCGCCTCCATGAAATGGCCCGTGCGAAGATCCACGTCAAAACCGCGGTCAATGCAGTTCTTGATAGCCTTCATGGACACCCTGCCCTTGCTTGCCATGAGTTTGGCGGTTTTCATGGTTTCCTCCCACAGGGCATCCGCGGGGAACACCTTGTTGGCCAGACCGATGTCCTTGGCTTCCTGGGCACTGATAATTATCCCTGTCATGCAAAGTTCTTTGGCCATTGCTTTACCCACCAGGCGGGATAACCGCTGGGTTCCACCGAATCCGGGCATGATGCCGAGGCTGATCTCCGGCTGGCCGAACTTGGCTTTTTCAGAAGCATAGATAAAATCACACGCCATGGCCAGTTCCGTTCCACCCCCCAGGGCGAACCCGTTAACACAGGCAATGACCGGTATTGAAAGGCTTTCCAGCCGAAACAGAAGCGCCTGGCCATCCAGTGCAAACTGCCGCCCCTGTAACGGAGAAAAGGAGGCCATGTGGCTGATGTCCGCCCCGGCGATGAAGGCTTTATCCCCATTGCCGGTCAGCACCAGCACCTTGGCGACACCATCGGCCTCGATTTTGTCCAGTGCTTCACCCATCTCAGCCAGCACGTCGGGATTGATGGCGTTCAAAGCCTTGGGTCGGTTAAATTTGATGATTGCGATATTCCCGTCTTCTTCAAAAATAATATTTTCAAATGCCATTATATTAGGCCCCCGTAAGATTGAGATTTAGATAAAATCAACACGCTTCCAGAATCATGGCCATACCCTGCCCGCCGCCGATGCAGAGGGAAGCCAGGCCCAATTCAACGTTTTTTCGCATCATTTCACCCATAAGCGTTAAGGTAATGCGCGCACCGGAACACCCGATGGGATGCCCGATGGAGATGCCGCTGCCAAGTGCATTGGTTTTTTCCATGTCGCACCCAAGCTCCCGGACACAGGCGATGGCCTGAGACGCAAAGGCTTCGTTCAACTCGATGGCGCCGAAATCGTCAATGCTGAGGTTCTCCCTTTTCAGCAGTTTCCGGACAGCCGGTATGGGGCCAAGCCCCATGTAGGCCGGATCCAGCCCCGCATGGGAAAAGGCCCGTACTTTCACGAGCGGTTTCAACCCAAGATTTTTTGCCTTTTCATCCGACATGAGCAGAAGTGCCGCTGCCGCATCGTTGATTCCTGAAGCATTTCCCGCTGTCACGGTGCCTTCCTTCTTAAAGGCGGGCCTGAGCCGGGCCATTTTTTCCACGGTGGTCTCCATGGGCCGTTCATCCGTATCAAACACCAACGGGTCTTTTTTCCGTTGCGGTATCACCACCGGCACAATCTCATCTTTGAAAAGACCGTCTTTAATGGCTTTCATGGCACGCTGGTGGCTCAAGGCCCCCAGTGCATCCTGTTCTTCCCTGGAAATACCGTACTTCTCCGCAATGTTTTCCGCTGTCAGCCCCATGTGGTATCCATAAAAAATCTCAAACAGGCCATCCATGACCATCAGATC
Source organism: uncultured Desulfobacteraceae bacterium (assembly GCA_964412835.1). GTDB lineage: Bacteria > Desulfobacterota > DSM-4660 > Desulfatiglandales > Desulfatiglandaceae > NaphS2. Next base: position 63,730 of record CAYPQJ010000002.1, read on the forward strand.
CACCAGGTCCGCGTTATTCATGCGGGCGCCCCAGCGTGCCGCGGGCAATGCGTAGGGAATAAGGCTCATGTTTTCCATACCGCCCGCCAGAATCACTTCCGCCTCGCCGGCAGCAATGGACTGGGCCGCGAGGGCAATGGCTTTCATGCCGGAAGCGCATACCTTATTCAATGTGAAAGCGCTGGTTTCCTTCGCGATCCCTGCCTTGATCATGGCCTGGCGAGCCACGTTCTGCCCCTGGCCCGCACCGACCACGTTTCCCATGATGACTTCATCCACTTGAACTGGCGCAAACGCACCATCGTAATCGTAAGCCTGTTTTTCAAGATCGATCATGCCAAGACCTTTGAGTGCGTCAGGCTCAAACTGCGTCAGATTGTCTGTGGCCACCGGTTTCAACTGCACATTTTTGAGGGTTTCTTTCAGCACCAGCGCCCCCAGGTCTACCACCGGTGTCGATTTCAGCGTCTTTCCGAATGTACCCACAGGGGTTCTCTTTCCCGAAACAACTACCACGTCTCCCATTCTTATCTCTCCTGTTTCATTTCTATGACCTTTTTGATCGGCCTATTTCGTTGTAAAATCACCCTTCGTTATAAACCACCAGCGTCACGGCTTCACCACCCCCCAGACAAAGGGAGGCCTCTCCCACCCCGGCGCCCTGTTCTTTCATGGCATAAATCAAGGTGGTCAGCACCCTGGCACCACTAGCACCGATGGGGTGGCCGATGGCCACGGAACCGCCATGGATATTTACTTTTGAAGGATCGATGCCCAGCTCCCGGTTGATGGTCACGGACGATGTGCTGAACGCCTCATTAATCTCATGCAGGTCAATATCCTCAACCTTGAGGCCATCCTTTGCCAGCACTTTCGGTATGGACAGAATCGGCGCCACCAGCACATATTTCATATCCAGGCCGGAGGCACCCTGCGCTCCCACACGCACCAAGGGCCTGCACCCGAGCGCGTCCGCCTTTTCCCGGCTCATCACCACCAGGGCCGATGCCCCATCGGCAATCTTGGATGCGTTCCCAGCCGTCACAAGACCGTCTTTCTTAAAGGCCGGACGCAGCTTTTTCAGGCCTTCCATGGTCGTGAGGGGCTTTCGGATGGGGATTTCATCTGTGTCAAAGATTACCGGATCGCCTTTTCGGCTGGGGATTTCCACGGGAACAATCTCTGCCTTAAATGTCCCCTGCTCCTGGGACTGCCACGTTTTTTCGTATGAATTCAAGGCAAATGCATCTGAATCTTCACGACTGATGTTATATTTTTCCGCCACCAGTTCCGCACTGATGCCCATATGAAAATCGTTCACATGGTCCCAGAGCCCATCATGGACCATGCCGTCCACCATCCGGCTGTTGTTCATACGATATCCGGTCCTGGCCTTTTTCAGCATGTAGGGACATAGGTTCATGTTTTCCTGCCCACCGGCCACCACCACGTCCGCGTCGCCACATTGAATGGCCTGGGCCGCCAACATCACCGCCTTGAGACCTGAACCGCAGACTTTGTTGACGGTAATGGCCCCAACATCCCAGGGCAAACCCGCGCGAACCATCGTTTGACGGGCCGGGTTCTGTCCCAGTCCATGAGGCAGCACACTGCCCATGATCACCTCGTCGACATCCTTATTTTCAACACCTGCCCGTTTAAGGGCCTCCTTCATGACCAACGCCCCGAGATCCGTGGCGGAAACAGCACTCAGGGTCCCGGCGAAATCACCGACGGCGGTCCTGCATGCACTGACAATAACAACCTCTTTCATTGAATTTCCCCTTTCCAAAAACCATCAACTTCAAACACGAAACCTTCCCTGAAAACAGATCACCAATATATAGTAAAGGACCCATTTTCAAGTCAAGACAATTCCCTCTCCCGTGGGTCTTTGCTGCTTGTATGTTTTCGTGAAGCATTGTATCATCTTCATGGTCTCTTTTAACAACGTTCAGGAGTCAAACCCATGAGTGATCCTCTCAGAACCCCTTTTTATGATCAGCACCTGGCCCTGAAAGCCAAAATGGTTGAATTCGGCGGCTGGGAGATGCCCCTCATGTACCCGGACGGCATTGTTCGGGAGCATCTGAACACCCGCCGGGGGGCCGGCCTGTTTGACGTGAGCCACATGGGCCGTTTTCTGGTCCGGGGAAGAGACGCGCCGGCCTTCCTCCAACATGTCCTCACCAACAATGCCGCATCCCTCGATATTCAGAACGTAGGCGCTCAGTACACCCTCATTCCCACCGAAACAGGGGGTGCTGTAGATGATGCTTACCTCTATCGATTTCAAGAGGATGAATTCCTCCTGGTGGTCAATGCCGCCAATCGAGATAAAGACCGGCGGCATTTCAAACGTCTTATGGCGGACTTCCCGGAACTGGAGCTCCTGGACCGTACCGGGGAAATGGCCATGCTCTCCCTTCAGGGTCCGGAATCCCGAAGGATTCTTC
>CAYPQJ010000003.1:0-27214 GCA_964412835.1 uncultured Desulfobacteraceae bacterium
TTGTCGCCAGGAACAATCCGCTTGCCATTCCCATGCAGTTTCGCCGTAATGGAAAGCCATTAAACAAACAATCGCTTTTAGATACAATTCAGCAGTCTGATGGAAAAATAGCCATAATGGTGCACGGATCATGCATGAATGATCTGCAGTGGAATCGGCGGGGACACGACCATGGCGCAGCCCTGGCCCACGATCTGGGATTCACGCCCCTTTATGTCCATTACAATACCGGGCTTCACATTTCTGAAAACGGCAGAAAGCTTTCAGATCTCCTTGAAACAATCATCGCTCAATCGTCCTCACCCATAGCGCTTTTCATCGTCGCCCACAGCATGGGTGGGCTTGTTTCCCGGAGCGCCTGCCATTACGGGAAAAAATCCGGCCATACCTGGGTAAACCATCTTCGAAAGCTCGTATTCTTAGGCACGCCGCATCACGGATCGCCTTTGGAGAAAGGCGGCAACTGGATCGATACCATCCTGGAAATAAGTCCGTATAGCACCCCCTTTTCTCGTTTGGGAAAAATCCGGAGCCGTGGCATTACGGATCTGCGTTACGGCAATGTGCTGGAAGATGATTGGAAAGGATGCGACAGATTCGATTTTTCAGGGGATCAGCGAACCCCCGCACCGCTGCCGGAAGGCGTGCAGTGTTATTCCATCGCGGCAACCACCGGCAAAAAATCAAACAAGCTCGGTGATGGTCTTATGGGAGATGGTCTCGTCACATTAAGCAGCGCTTTGGGACGTCATAAAAATGCCGAATTGAATCTTTTGTTTCCACAAACCCATCAATGGGTCGGCCGTAATATGAGCCATTTGGATCTTCTCAATCATCCGGAAGTATATGAAACCATCAAAAAGTGGTTGAAAACCTAGGGTCAAAAAACTATTGCTTCCCAGAAAAGGAACCGTTTCATCAATGAACCGTATGCGAAATTTCATTTTCCTGCTGAGCTTTATGACCCTCCTTATCCCCCTTGTTGCCATCTGCCCGCTCAAAGTCACCGCATCATCTTCAATCCAACCGCCACCTGAAAAATTCCCGCCATCACCATCAGCCAACCTAACGCCGGCGCAGCAATATTCCGGTGAACTTCTGGCTTATCTGTTGAAGGTGGTTCTGGGCCGCGCAGGTCAACTCAAGTCAAGAGAAGACTGGCGGGTCAGGGCCATTGATGAGGCGCTTGACTTCGACCATATCGTGAAGGTCATGACGGATCCGGAGAAAAATCAACTTGATTTTGTGGTGCTGGACCCGGACATTCTGGATTTGAGCCAGGCCCTCTTTCATTACGATGAAAAGTTGAGTCTTTATAGAGGGGACTACGGGGTTACCAGCATCTATCCCGCGCCTGAAATCCTGGCCATCCGTCTTTTTCTCCTAAAAAAGATCAAGTCACGGGAAAAAATGGACCTGGATGCGTTTATGCGGCGGGAAGCGGATCTCCTCAATGAGAATTACCAGACGTCACAGGAGGACCTGACCGCCACACGTCTATCCGCCCGGGAAATGAAATTCCTGCGGGATACGTTTCAAAATGACCCGGCTTTCTTCCGCTATTTGACCTGCCCGTTTCTATTGAAAGAAATTGCGGAAACAAACGTCCTTGCTTCCGGCGATCTTACGGAAAAAATCATTCAGTCGGCCGATTACACCCAATTCCGATGCAAACCCAATGGCCCTTGGAAAAACAAAGACGCGGTCAGGATTGCGTTTTTACCCTCTATGACCAAAGAGTTTATCTTTGGAAAAAATCAAGCATCCCTGTCCGAATATGGTTTTAAACCAACGGAATTTCTGGAAGAGATATTTATCAAACTGAAAAATGAAATCCTCAAAACAACCCGGGAAAGCCTTAAAAGAAAACTCTCAAAGCCGCCATACCCGAAGCTCACGGAACCACAATGGCATAAACTGTGGCACGCGCTTTCCCAGCACGACATTGCCTTTTACATTGAAAACAGAAGACCCCTCGTCATCTATCCGGAAAATGCTTCAAAGGTCATCCATGAGGTCTGTCCGGAAGCGGATTTCACGGTCATCCTCCTGGGCAAAAACACTTACCGCACCATATACTTTGATCCAGCCAGGGATCTCTACCCGTCTGTAAACCGTCTTTATATGGATATCATGGATATTCAATACAATCAGGTGGGAGAAGAAATCGCCATCATCAGTCAATTCATCTGTTCACGTCTCATAAACCGTATGCCAGACCTGATGGAACATGTGGCGAAATAAGACAGGGGACCTCATTTGCAAATCGGCTCTCCACGATACCTGTTTGAGCCCTAAAATTCAGCGGTCAGCCGCAACCCGAAAATCCAACCTTTGGGAGCTGTCTCCCATTGGCATTGAATCCTTCATATATTGAACATCCACGGTCACCCCAAAGAGAGGATTCAAGGCAATGCCCTTTTTCAAATTGCTGGGAGCCTCACCGTGGATACCCACACATGGTTTCGCGGGTTGGATTCAAGGATACGAGCCTGGATTCACGATGGGGGCAATTTCGATCCAACAGCCACCGAAGCACCCATGGACAATGGTCTCTACGCCTTAATGGTCTTCACACTCCCGGGCATTTTCGGCTGGGGAATTGATGCCGTGTGGTGGATCAAATTGGCAACAGCCGTCCTTGAAATGATTTTCTGTGTATTGTGGCTGAGATGGGAACTGAGAGGTATGGATCTGGAATACCATTTCCCTAAAACTGAACAGCGTTTAGTTGTAAAAGGAGGCTTTCAATGATTACCCTATTTGTCAACGGCAAAAGACGCCATGTGGACGTGGACCCTGAAACACCCCTTTTATGGGTGCTGCGGGATCATCTGGGCCTTACTGAGGCCAAATATTCCTGCGGAATCGGGGAATGCGGGGCCTGTACGGTCCATATGGACGGTGAAGCGGTTCAGTCCTGCACCATCTCCCTCAAAGAGGCGGAAGGCCGATCCATCACCACGCTTCAGGGGCTCACAGGCCCCTTGGGTGAAGCTCTCAAAGAGGCCTGGGTCCGGGAAGACGTGTCCCAATGCGGGTATTGCCAGCCGGGACAGATCATGACGGCTGCGGCCCTTTTGAAGAACAACCCCGAGCCCGACGACTCTGAGATTGAAGATGCCATGAGCGGGACCCTGTGCCGATGCGGTGCGTACCAGGAGATCAAAAAGGCCATTCATCGCGCGGCCGGGGAGTTGAGTCATGGGAAATGACAACATAAACAAAGGACGCAGAAAGTTCCTAAAGCTTGGAGTCCTGGCAGGAGCCGGACTGGCATTGGGCGCCTATGTAGTGCTTGATGGAGAACAGGTCAAAACCGCGTCCCAACTCTGGCAAGATAACCCCCACGCCCTTTCCCCCAACCCTTGGCTCAGTGTGGCGGAGGACGGAACAGTGACGGTCCGGGTGAATCACACGGAAATGGGCCAGGGGATCACAACGGCTTTTGGCATGATCGTCGCAGAAGAAATGGAAGCGGACTGGAAAAAAATCAGAGCGGAAACGGCCCCTGCCGAAAGCCTCTATAAAAACCCCGCCTACAACACTCAGATGACCGCCGGCAGCACCAGCGTTTGCACCTCATGGGATATTCTTCGAAAGGCCGGTGCCACTGCCCGGGTGATGTTGACTACGGCGGCGGCCCGAACATGGAATGTTCCGGAAAACACCTGCCGGGCGGAAATGGGGCGCATTTATCATTTGCCGACGGGCAGATCCCTGGATTACGGGGCGCTTGCCTCAAAAGCGGCGAAAGTGCAGGTTCCGGAGGATCCTCCCCTCAAAGATCCCCAGAGTTATCGGATCATCGGAACAGATGTGCAGCGGTTGGAAGGCCGTGAAAAGGCCGAAGGTCGGGCGGTTTTCGGCATGGATCTCCGACTGCCGGGTATGGTTCGGGCATATGTGGTCCATGCGCCTGTCCTGGGAGGAAAGCCGGTCAAGGTGGATGACCGTGAAACCTTGAAGCAAAAGGGCGTTAATCGGGTAGTCACACTTGATACGGCGGTGGCGGTGGTGGGCAATACCGCCTGGGAAGCCATGGAAGGGGCCCATGCGTTAAAGCTGACTTGGGACCGGAAGGCATCGCCCGCCATGGACACGGAGGCGTTGAAAAAACGTTGGCCCGCATTGACTCGGGAGTCGGGAAAAACCGTCGTTCTAAAAGGCGACCCGGACAAAATTTCCACAGGTTCGGGCACGGTGGTCGAAAGCGCCTACTTCGTCCCCTACCAGGCCCATGCTGCGCCTGAGCCCATGAACTGCACGGCACACCTCAAGGATGGTCGTTGCGAGGTATGGGCACCCACCCAGCATCAGGGTGCGGCACAGGAAGCAGCGGCCCGAATCACGGGTCTTAAGTATGAGGATATTTCCATTCACACCCCTTTTGTGGGAGGCGGATTCGGTCGACGGGTGGCCGTTGACTATGTGAAGGAAGCGGTCACCCTGGCCAAAATCCTAAGGGCACCGGTCCAGGTATTCTGGTCCAGGGAAGAAGACATGAAAAACGACTGCTACCGACCGGCCACATACAATGAACTGGAGGCCTCATTGGACCACAAAGGGATGCCGTTAACCTGGACCCACCGCATCATTGGCCCGGACCACATGACCTACATGTTCCCCAGACTCATTCCCTCCATGCTGCCCTATGCACTTCCCCGGGGACTCCGTGATCTGGTGTCAGCTTTGGCCGGTTCCCTGCTCCCTCGATTCATGGCCGGAAAAAACGCGGCCAAAGGCGCGGGTCCCCTGCCCTATTCAATCGAACATGTAAAGGTGAATTTCGTCCAGGATGACCCGGGGATTCCCACCGGATTCTGGCGCTCCGTGTCCCATTCACAGAATGCATTTTTGGTGGAGAGTTTCATGGATGAAATCGCCGCGGCAACGGGCCGGGACCCGGTGGAAATGCGCTTCCAGCTGCTCCAGGAAAACCCCCGCTTTCAAAAGGTCCTGGAACTGGCCGTGGAAAAGAGTGGGTGGGGAAAGCCGTTAGACCCAAATATTTACCAGGGCATCGCAATCCACGATTTTCACCACACCCTTTTAGCCTTCGTGGCCGAGGTATCCGTTTCCAAGGCAGGGGATGTTCGTGTTCATCGGGTGGTTTGTGCACTGGACTGCGGCGTGGCCATTCACCCCAAGAATATTGCGGCCCAGATGCGGGGAGGGATCGCCTTCGGGCTCACAGCCACACTCAAGGGGTCCATCAACATTGACAAGGGCCGGGTAAAGGAAAGCAACTTCGACGACTTCCCGATCCTGCGCATGAATGAAATGCCGCATGTGGATGTTCACATCCTGCCCTCCACAAACCCACCCACGGGCATTGGAGAAGCGGCGGTCCCTTTGATCGCCCCGGCGGTTTGCAATGCCGTATTTGCGGCCACGAATGTTCGAATCCGCAGCCTCCCCGTGGATTCAACGCTTCTGGCGAGCTGAAGAAGCGGGGCGTTGATCATCCGGCATGATCAGGGTCGCTCGATCCGAAAGCGCTCTTCCGTCTGCGGATGCTGTGCCATGATCGTCAACGGCATCAACCGGATGGCCTGTCGAACCCTGAGACCCAGTCTATCGCCAAATATCCGGTTGATGCCGATGCCTCAAATGTGTACAACGGGGAACGCTGTATCGATTGTCGTTACCAACGATGGGGTGTTCGGGTGCTTTGAAACCATGATGTGTAAAGACAATTGCCCCCTGGATCTGCCCATCAACCAGCATATGGAACATGTACGAGGAAGGGTTGCCGAAGCCCTAAAAACATGAAAAGAAAAATTGAATTACTGGCACCCGGCGGGGATATTGATTCCATAAAAGCTGCAATTGTAGCCGGGGCAGATGCCATATACTGTGGCCTGAATAAATTTAATGCCAGAAACCGGGCAACAAATTTAAATTTTGATGATTTAATTAGGGTTATAAACCTGGCTCATGGAAATGATTGTAAAATTTTTTTAACCCTAAACATCATTATAGTGGAAAGTGAAATCCCCTCCCTTATAAACTTACTGAATAAACTGATGAATACACGTATTGATGGGGTCATTGTTCAGGATTTAGGATTGCTTTACCTACTATCTGAATATTTTAAAGGTCTTAAAATACATGCATCGACTCAGCTTACAACCCATAATGAAGGGCAGATATTTTTTTTAAGCAAATTGAATGCGACCCAAGTTAATTTATCAAGAGAGTTAAATATACATGAGATAGAATCCTTAACTTTGATCGCACATAAACATAAGATCCTAACGGAAGTATTTGTCCACGGTTCCTACTGTATCTCATTTTCAGGCATCTGTTATATGAGTTCCGTTCTTGGCGGGAAGTCGGGAAATCGTGGCAGATGTAGTCAACCCTGTAGGGATCGATATTTAACCACTCCTGAAGGTAAAAATTTTCCCCTAAATCTTAAAGACAATTCAGCATATTTTGATCTAAAAGAAATATCTGATGCGGGGGTTGATTCACTAAAGATTGAAGGAAGAATAAAAAAGCTGGATTATGTATATACGGTGGTTAAGGCTTGGAAAAACCAAATCCGGAGTTTTTATGAAACAAACAGGCTAAATCGTGACAATAGTGTTCTTTATAAGGTCTTCAACCGGGATTTTTCAAATTCATATTTGAAGGGAGATATTCATAAAAAAATGTTTATTGATAATCCCCGAGATAATTCCATTCATCATCTTTCAAAAATTAACAATTATTTTTCGAATGAGCAAATGGTAAAAGACCAAATAGAGCTTTATGAAGAAAAAGAAAAAATTACATCTCATGTAAAAAACCAGATCAAGCGGTTAAGCATCGCCAAATCTCCCATAACAATCAGCATTTCGGGCAAATTCCATACGGCTTTAAAAGTATCTGTAAAAACCCCGGAGACTTCATTTACCGTTCTTTCAGAAACGCATCTCGTTAATGCCGGGACATGCACCCCAAATCTGCACCATGGGAACCCAAAAGATGATCCAGAAACAATAGCACCGGGTGGCAAAGATCCTGTTACAAAAAACAAGAAAAGCGCTGTTCAGAGCCTGGATTACAATATCATATTCAAAAGGTTTAAATCCTTAAATAATACGGAATATTACATTAAAAAGTTAGAATTAGAAAAACTGCAAAATGATCTTTTCATACCGTTCAAAGAGCTCACCTCAATAAAAAAAAGAATTTCATTCATCTTAAATGGTTCAAAAGAAATGATTGATCCAATTGATACTCCCCGCTTAAAAAAACAAGGAACATTGGACACTAAACCCGATCTTGCGGTATTGATATCCTCCCAAAAGGATTTGTATATTTGCAATGAGACCGCTTCACAAATATTTTTTGAAATTCCCAATTGTTTTGAAAATAAATACGCTGAATTTATAACCCTCTTTTCGAAAAACAAAAACTTGATCCCATGGTTCCCATCTATCTTGATAGGAGAAAATTATACGGCTTCACTGGAATTTTTTAAACAGTTACAACCAGAAATTATTGTAACCAATAATACCGGAATCGCTTATGAAGCCTCTAAGGAAGAAATCCCCTGGATAGCAGGTCCCTATCTTAATATTGTTAATTCCTTTAGTCTTTTATGCTTGAAAGAAAAATTTAACTGTTATGGATCTTTTATTTCTAATGAAATTAGTAAAGATCAGATAAAAACCATTAAAATTCCTGATAATTTCAAACTATACTATAGCATTTATCATCCTATCTTGCTTCTGACCAGCAGACAATGTTTATTCCATCAGGTTATTGGATGTGAAAAAGACAGTGTAAACAAGGAATGCATTCAGAAGTGTTTTAAATCTTCATCTATTACAAATCTGAAAAAGGTTTCTCTTTATATTGAAAAATCAAAAGGGAACTATCATCGTATCTATCATCATCATAATTTCCTGAATCCGGACATTGTGACTGAAATTCCGGCTATCTTTTCCTGTTTTTTCATTGACTTAAGAGATATAAAAACCGAAACCAAAATACAGATGGATAAATCTCGAATAATTAGGCTTTTTGAAAACCTTTTAAATGGGAATCCCAATTCCAAAAAAGAACTCAAACAAATGATTCATCCCACAACCAACACCCAATATGAAAAAGGGATCTGATAAATAAAGTAGAATAAAGGGTCATTATGGGTTCAAAACAGTTTCGGCTGCTCACATTGTTTTTGGTTCTAAATGTAACATTCCAGCTGATATCTGACGCGACCGCAGCGAAAATCGTCCTGTTATTCAATTTTGGGGTTTCTGTCACGGTACTCTATTTTCCGTTCACATATATCATTTCGGACATCATCACGGAAGTTTATGGGTATGCCAGTGCGCGCAGAATCCTTTGGTACACACTTCTGGCATCCATATTAGCAGGGATTTTTTACCAAATTGCGGTCGCAGTACCTGCGGCCCCATTTTTTGCTGACGGAGATGCCTATAAAACTGTTTTTGGTATCATTCCCCGCGTATTGGTGGGTGGCTGGCTGGCCATATTCATAGGGGATATATCCAACAATTATGTGCTGGCCAAACTCAAAGTGTTAACAAAAGGTCGTTTTCTCTGGCTGCGCATTATTGCCTCGACAGTCGTGGGGCAGTTTTTGAATACTGCCGTCTTCTACGTTGTTGCCTTAGGGGGCGTAATGTCCGGCAGTGTGCTCTTTGAAGGTATTATCGCCGGGTGGATAATGAAAACAATGGTCGAGACACTTCTTACGCCGGTTACATATTTGATTATGAATAAAGTTAAGAAATTTGAGGGAGTAGATCACTATGATAAAGATACAAATTTCAATCCATTTTCTATGAGATAGTGTCTGACCGAAAACTAGGATTTTTTGTCAAGGCCAAGGAAGATCAAAATTTTAACCGCAGGAATACATTTGGTATTTTGAGGATTAAAATTTTTATCTGACGCAGAGATTGGCGAAAAAGACAGTTTTCGTTCGGGCACGAGATAGTCGGAACAGGGCTGACGATCCCTAATTCAGGGTATTTTTTAACTTGACCTTTCAGACCATATGTGTTATATTTCCAGTAAGTTCAATGTTTCTCCGTTGGTTTAAGCACCCTGAGTGCCGCTTTTCATAACCTGATGATTTAAGCTTCCATAGTGATCGGAGGAAACGAAAATGAAGGCGCTGTGCATCATTTTCACGGGATTGGGAGTGGCCCTCTCCTTTTTCACCTTCCTCTTCTTTACCCTTGAAGACCAGACACCCTATGCGGATCCCGTTCCCATGTGGCCCATATTCCTGGGCGTGGTCATGGTCATTCTGGGTCTCCTATGCTACAGCAGGAAATCTTAGAGCTCACTCAAAAATAATGAGTTAATCTTTCCTGCCGGAGGCCCTAAACCGTTTGATTTTTTTACATTTTCCTGCGCCGCAAAATGGAAATCAGCAGCGAAAACCCGATGACCCCCGCCAGAATGAAACCCGCAAGCCCGATCAGAGGAATATCGTGCCATCTGGGGGGAATCCCAGATAGGACAACCAGGGAAGACCCAATAATCAATGCCGCCAGCACAATGGCAAAAACCAGCCTGTTGGTACCTCGATTGTGAGTGTTGATCAGGGGTTCAAGACCGGAATGGCCGAATTCAATTTTCATTTTGCCTTCCCTGGCCTGCTTGAGGATGGACCTTAACTCTCCCGGTATTTCCCGCCCCAGTTGGATCAGTTCCGAACCGATCTCCAGCATATCCCCGGCGATCCGTTTGGGATTCATCCGTTCCTCTTGAATTTGTCGAACAAAGGGTTCAGCCTGTTTCAGGATGTCAATGGCCGGATCCAGCATCTTAGCAATACCCTCGATGGTTCCCAGGGCTTTCATCATCAAGTAAAGATCGGGTTTGATCGTGAGCCCATGGGTGGTAACCGTCTCAATCAGCTTCTGGAACAGCTTCCCCATCTCCAGTTTACCCTGGCGCCCGTAAACCTGTTCCTCCAGGAGATCCGTGAGGTCCCGTTCCAGCCTCTCCCGATCCGGTTCCTGATCGTAAACAGAGAGCCTCAAAACGGACTCCGTAATTTTTCGTTCGTTTTTGCCGGCGAGGCTGATGACGAAATCCGTAAAGTCTTCCCGCTCGTCCCGCCGGATGCGACCCATCATCCCGAAATCCAGAAAACAGATGACATTATTTGAAAGGATAAAGATATTCCCCGGATGGGGATCCGCATGGAAAAACCCATGGACAAAAATCTGTTTCATAACCAGATCGGCACCGTTTTCAGCCAGGGTATGAAGGTTGCACCCATTTTTTTCGAGCGCCTCGAAATCCGTAACCTTGATGCCTTCAATATATTCGATGGTCAGCACGCGGGATGAGTTGAACTCTCTGTAAATTTTCGGGACATAAACCGTATGCTCTCCCAAAAACTGCCGTGAAAAGCGCTCCGTTTGATAGGCTTCTATGGTGTAGTCAATTTCCTTTTCCAGGCTTCGGGCAAATTCTTCCACGATGCGGGTGGGACGCTGAACCTCCATTTCCTCCACATGACGTTCCATAAGGGAAGCCAGGTGAAGCAGGATTTCCAGGTCCACCTCCACAATCTTTCGAATGCCGGGCCTCTGGACCTTGACCACCACCTCATCACCATCCGCCAACCGTGCCCGGTGTACCTGGCCGATGGAGGCGGCGGCCAACGGCTCGGTTTCAAAATGGGCAAACAGTTCCTCCGGCGTCTCTCCGAGCTCTTCGGTAATGATGGCCCTGACTTCCTCGTAGGGGAAAGGCGGCACATGATCCTGGAGCTTGCTCAATTCGCGGGAATATTCCAGGGGGACCAGGTCCGGCCGCGTTGAGAGGATCTGTCCCAGTTTGATAAATGTGGGCCCCAGCTCTTCCACCGCCATTCGAACCCTTTCAGCCCGGGACAGCTTTTCGATCTGCTCGCGCCGTTTTCTGGAAATCATCTGGAGACCGATTTCAATATATTGTTCAATTTTAAGGGTTTCTACAATATCCCCAAACCCATACTTGAATAATACACTCAGGATTTCCCGATACCGGTTGAGGTGTCGATAGGTACGACCCACGATGCCTATTTTGCGGATACTCAACATACCGGCTCTCCTTTCAGTGAAGGTTTTTTCCCATATACACCAGAGCGCATACTGCAGTTCAAAGCGAAGGAATGTCAATTAAAAGATGATTTATGGTATCATCTTCTGATATAAGTGTCGACTTTGAATGTTAATAACGTCCGAGGAGAAACCATGAAAAAGACCATTGCAATCCTGGAAGGCGACGGTATCGGCCCTGAAATCATGCGGGAAGCCGTCAAGGTCCTGAAAGCCGTTGAAAAAAAATACGGCCACACCTTTAAACTGATTTACGCACCTTTCGGCGCCTCAGCCTACTTCACCGACGGATCGGCGTTTCCGGAAAAAACCCAACACGTCTGCGACGAGGTCGACTTCATTGTTAAAGGCCCCGTTGGGCTGGCCGTTGAAGAGATGCACCGGATACCCCAGGAACATCGTCCGGAACATGCGGCACTTCTACCCCTTCGAAAACGGTATGACACATTTGCCAATTTCCGGCCCGTAAGGCTCCCGGCCGGTCTCAAATCCTTCTCGCCCCTCAAAGAGGAGATCATCGGAGAAGGCATTGACATCCTCATGATTCGTGAGCTGGTGGGGGGCATCTACTTCGGCGATAAAATTGAGGGAACGTCCACCGAAATGAAATTTGCCCGGGATGATTGCATCTATACCGAAAAAGATGTACGGCGTGTGGCCATTGTGGCATTCGAAGAAGCCAGAAAGCGAAACGCCGGGTTAACCAACGTCCATAAGGCCAATGTTCTGGCGACCGGCCGGTTCTGGCGGGAAATTGTGGAAACGGTTGCCAAAGACTATCCGGATGTGCCCTATCACTCTGTCCTGGTGGACAATGCCGCTTTTCAATTGATGGTCAACCCCGTCCAGTTTAACGGGGTGATGCTACTGGAAAATATGCAGGGAGACATCCTCACGGACCAGGCGGGCGGTATTATCGGATCTCTGGGTCTTATGCCTTCTGCCTGCATCGGACCGGAAAAGGGCTATGTGGAGCCGGCTCATGGTTCCGCCCCGGATATCGCCGGAAAGAATATGGCCAATCCCTACTCCATGATCGGGAGCATTGCCATGCTCTTTGAGGAATGCCTGGCACTTCCGGAAGAAGCGACGGATATCTGGAACGGCATTTTTAAGATTTTTGAAGAAGGGTTCATCACCAGCGACCTCCTGACCCCCTGGCATACGGAGAAAAAAGTTCTAACCACTTCTGAATTTGGTGAAAGAGTACTGCAGAACATTTTGTCGGAATAGTGAAGACCGGAAATATCACAACGGTCCTGCCGGACCGGTCCGAGCGATACTTCAGCACCGACCTCATGCAAACTTTAAAAGAGACAATGATGGCTTCCGCATCATTCGGCGGCCGTTTTTCTTTTGTGTCGAAACAACCGCTGAATGCCATAGGGAATCGCCGTTACCAACAAGATTCCCCCTAAAAGAAAAGCCACAAACACATGGGGACGAATACCCTGACTTGCCAACTGGGTGGGCGGAAAAAAACCGATGGTAATGCAGGCCAATGCGCCCACAATCCCCAATCCGGCCACTGCCCACATGCCTGTATTGCCAAAGGGGACGCGAAATGGCCGTGGCATGTGGGGCTGCTTGTATCGGAGGCGTATGGCTGACGTAAACATGGCCATGTACATGATGAGATAGAGTTGAATAGTGAGATCACTTAACATGAAATAAGCATCCGCTACCGTCGGCTGAAGGGTGAAGGTAAGACACAATAGAGACACAATAACAGCCTGAATGAGCAACACCCGAATCGGGACGTCTCGGTCATTGGTCTTCCGGAACCATTCGGGCAACATACCGTCCCGGGCCGCTGCCAGCAATCCTTTGCTGGGCCCGATAATCCAGGAATTTACACTTCCGATAACCCCAAGGGCCATCATGGCCGCAAAAATTCGCCCCAGATAGGGAATTGAAAAGCCGGCCAGCATGGTATCCAGCGCTTTGGTCACCCCGGTCTGCAAAGTATATTGATCGGGCTCCAGAACAACGGCGATGGCGAGAGCCCCCGTAATGAATGCCAGTAGAATCACACACGCCGCAATGCCCATGGCCATTGGGTAGGTCCGGTTGGGATTCCGTGTCTCGCGCACATGCACTGCGGTCATCTCCATGCCCGCAAAGGCAAGAAAAACGCTGGCGGCAAAAGTGATGTTGCCCGGTTTCGCCATGTCCGGCAAAAAACCATCCACCGTGGGGTGAAGGTGGCTCACATTGCCGCTGGCCACATAGAGTATGGCCAGAACAACCAGCGCCGCCCCCGGCACGATCACACCCGAAAACGCTCCGATCAGGCTCAGCTTGGCAGAAGCCCTCAGGCCTCGAAAATTCCAGAAGGTTGTCCCCCAGTAGGTGATCAGGATAACAGCACAAATATAGATCTTGTTTTCTGCCAGCCGGGCCGCTCCCTGTTGTGGATCAATGGCAAACCCGAGGGATGCAGCAGCAAAGGTGAGTACAACGGGATACCAGCAAAGATTCTGAAACCATTGCATAAAAACAGCTGCGAATCCGTGCTGCTTTCCAAATGCCTCCCGGACCCAAACATAAACACCGCCTCTCTCCGGCCATCCGGTTGCCAGTTCAGCTGCCACCAGTGAAACAGGGAAGAAAAAAACCAGACCGGCCAAAAGGTAAAAAAAGATGCAGCCGGTTCCATATTTAGCCATCTGGGGTAAATCCCGCAGGCTGGCAATGGCAGCCACATTGACCATTGCCAGTACGAAAGGACCTAACAGGGAAGAGGGAACGCTTCTTCTCATTTCACAATTCTCTTTGAGGTTTTACATCTTTTCTCGAATGTAATCCGCAGTCACCCTATGTCCCAAAGCATTCATGTGTCCGTCGTTAGGAAAATAGAGCTTCTTCCCCGTCTCCGTGTGGACTTTTTTCAGATGAAGGGGCAGGTCCATTAGGCGGATGTGCCGCCGTTTGCATTGTTTGATAATTTCTTCCCGAAGATATTCCTGGAACTGGGCGGATTGGGATCCCGGTCTTTCTACCAGGGACCTGCCGGGCATCAGAATCACGAGCAGTTCCGAATTATTGCGTTGGCACTGGAGAACCATCTGATCTAACAAGGCCCCGTACACTTTGAGCGCCGGTTGAAAGCGTGTATCAAAGAGAGGGAACAGGTTTTTATGATCCGAATGGAAGATGCGCTTTGCCATTTGAAAAATCTTCATCCTGTCTAATAGACCCAGCAAACCTCGTCGAAGCGGGGGTGTCTCCCCCATGACGACGTGATGAAGATCCCGGGAGGCCTGTTCTTTCGATTTGACTGCCGTGGGCACTGGAGAGTTTTCAAGAACAAGCCGATTTCCAGAAAGCTTAAAATAGGGTTTTCCATGGTTTGCCTGGAGCGGAAAAGGAAGCAGATTGTCAAAAAGATCGTTTCCCAAATAGGTGACCAGGACGACAACATCCGGCCTAAAGTTGAATACCCGCCGGCGCAGAAGGAGGTATTGCTGGTCGGTACTGTAACCAGGAACGGCGAAATTCAAATAATGTTTTTCCGGTGCCTTTTCATTCAACCTGTGAATGAAGGTTTCATGGTCGTTTACACCCAACCCGAAGGTGAAGCTGTCGCCTAAAAAGGCCACCCGGCGCCCATCATGATCGCCGAGCGACTTGAATTCTCCGCGAAAACCGTACCTGTTGGTTTGGTAGCCGGCGAGAAAGTCGCGGTGCTGATGATTGCCCTGCCAGCGGGGCGTCAGTTTCCAGCCCAGCATTCCGTCGTATTTTATCAACCCTGGATCAATAAGGTCGGGTGATTGTCCGGAACGTTCCTTGTAACGGAGAACGAATTCGCACAATGCCAGCGCCGTCAGGATGCTGCAACATATGACAATGGTGGAAAAAACTACGACTTTTCGTTTGGGAAACCGTGAAGGGGCATCTGACTTCCCGAGGCAC
This sequence comes from uncultured Desulfobacteraceae bacterium, assembly GCA_964412835.1. Taxonomy (GTDB): domain Bacteria; phylum Desulfobacterota; class DSM-4660; order Desulfatiglandales; family Desulfatiglandaceae; genus NaphS2. The sequence continues at coordinate 15,006 of CAYPQJ010000003.1, forward strand.
TCCTTAATTTCCCCCTTGTTCTTTTCGCCATCCTTTACCATGTGATTGTCCCGAAGTTGTCCACATGTCCCAAAGGAATCTGTTACAAAAAATATGATTCTATACTAAATTAACAAAATGGCAATGTTGCATTGATTTTTTTGATATGATGATGCTTGAGGTTCATAATGTGCATTAGGAAGGCTATAAATTGAATATCCTGGGCATTTCTTGCTTTTATCATGACAGCGCTTCGTGTCTTCTAAGGGATGGCCTGATTGTTGGGGCGGCCCAAGAGGAGCGATTCTCCAGGAAAAAACATGATCCAAGATTTCCGGCAAAGGCCATCAAATACTGCCTCGAAGAAGGGGGCATAGCTGTTCAGGATCTTGACTATGTTGTTTTCTATGACAAGCCGATTTTAACTTTTGACCGTCTTCTCATGAGCTATCTTTCCGTGGCGCCAAAGGGGCTCAGATCCTGGCTGGAAGCAATTCCCCCGTGGCTTGGGAAGAAACTCCACGTACCCAAAGTAATCCGCCGGGAAATCGGTTATGAAAAAGAAGTCTTATTCACGGAACATCACGAATCCCACGCGGCATCCGCCTTTTATCCCTCTCCTTTTGAGGAGGCCGCCATTCTTACCGTTGACGGTGTGGGCGAGTGGGCCACTGCGAGCTATGGGTTCGGTCGGAAAAATCAGATTTCACTCCTGAAAGAACTTCATTTCCCGAACTCCGTAGGGTTGCTCTATTCTGCGTTTACTTATTTTGCTGGCTTCAGGGTAAATTCAGGTGAATATAAACTAATGGGGCTCGCCCCTTATGGCCGGCCCCGTTTCAAAGATCTTATTCTCTCCGAGATTGTAGACCTGAAAGATGATGGCTCCATCGGTCTGAATTTGGCGTATTTTGACTTTCTGGGCGGTCTGCGTATGACCAACCGACGATTTTCAAAATTGTTTGGCGGTCCCCCCCGCAAACCCGAAGCTGACATTACCGAGAGAGAAATGGATCTGGCAGCGAGCATTCAAGCCGTATGCGAAGAGATCATTCTTAGAATGGTCAGACAGGTTTACAAAGAAACAGGGCTCAAGAAACTCTGTTTGGCGGGGGGCGTCGCCCTGAATTGTGTGGCAAACGGGCGAATATTACGCGAAAGCGACTTCGACGAGGTTTGGATACAACCGGCCGCGGGAGATGCCGGAGGAGCCGTTGGCGCAGCACTATCGGTCTGGCACCGCTACCTTGGAAATGGCAGGCCTGACCCTGAAAGCGCCGGCCACCTCAGGTCTCCCTATATGGGGCCGTCTTTCTCAAACGAAATCATAAAAGCCTATCTGGAAAAAAATGGGTACCCCTTTGTTGAGCTCGATCCGGAAAACAAGGCCAAAACGGTTGCTGCCGGAATTGCAGCGGGTAAAATCGTCGGGTACCTGGCCGGACGCATGGAGTTCGGCCCAAGGGCTCTGGGGGGCAGAAGCATCCTGGGCGATGCAAGGAGCGAAGATATCCAGAAGGTGATGAATCTCAAAATAAAATTCCGGGAATCATTCAGACCTTTCGCGCCATCAGTGCTCACGGAAAAGTCAACGAGCTATTTTGATATAAACACTGAAAGTCCTTATATGCTTTTGACCGCAAATGTCAGAAAAGAGCGTCAACTCCCCCAGCCATCAGGGACAGGAATCCCCATGTTGGAACGTCTGAAAGCCAAAAGAAGCGACATCCCCGCAGTGACCCATCTGGACTATTCCGCCCGGCTTCAGACCGTCGGTAGAAATGATAACAGGGACTATTATGAGGTAATTTCGGAATTTTACAAACTGACCGGGTGTCCGGTAATCGTCAATACCAGCTTCAATGTGAGGGGCGAACCGATCGTCTGCACCCCGGAAGATGCCTACCGTTGCTTTATGAGAACAAAGATGGATGTGCTGGTCATGGAGAACTGCATGCTCCTGAAAGAAGATCAACCCACATGGGGAAAAACCCCCAACTGGAGAGAAACACTTGAACTCGATTGACAAGAAAGAGGTTCGAAAATTCGGTCTTATTGCATTCCTGTTTTTTGGCAGTTTGTGCGCGCTGGGACTTTCGATGGGAAAACCCATCCCCTCTTATTTCTTCGGCGCCCTGTCTTTCATTGGATTGGGATTCATCACGTTTCCCACGGGTTCGCGGCCCATTTACTCGGGATGGCTCAAAATCTCTCATTTTGTTGGGAAATTGATCACTGTGGTCATTCTCACCCTGGCCTATTACCTGGTGATTACACCTTCAGGGATGATCAAGGCGCTTATCGGTGGAAGACCGATTTCGCTGAAGTTTGACAGGAAAACACCGTCCTACTGGGTGGACCGAACCGAACCGGCACAGTCAAAAGGGAGATTTTTAAAACGATATTAAGGAGATATATAAGGAGATATATATTGGCGAATCAATCAATCTTTAGCGAATTCCGGGAGTTCCTGCGGATGAGGAAGCGTTACTGGCTTCTTCCCATACTACTCACGTTGGCCCTGTTTGGGGCATTGATTGTCTTTACCGAAGGAAGCGCCGTCGCTCCTTTTATCTACGCCCTTTTTTGATGCCAAAACCGTCGCTTCATTTTACAATTTTCAGCAACGTTCCGGCCTGTACCGTTTCATCCAGGGTTTTTCCATTCATGACTGCCCAGGCTTGAAGTTTTCCGTCCGACGCACCCAGGGCTTTCAACACCTGCTTTACAGTTCCGGTTCGGGGTGCGGAAGCAATCTTGATGCGATACGGTTTCCGGTTCAGCACCCGTTTGTTCGTCAACCGCTTGAAGCCCCCCATGGTCTTCTGAAATACAGGCTGGTATGACCGAAAAGCATTTTCCGGCGCCAGGCCGTGGAACTCATAGACTTTGCTCCCTTTCTGAACATAACCGGACATGATCTCAAGGGCTCCCTGGTTCGTCTGGATTTTCGACACCGTGCGAACAACTGACAAGCCATTAATCTTTTTTCGGTCGGAAGCCATGAGCCGCATCCGGTTCTTCTGAACAAAATCCCTGGCCGCCTGCTCCGGGGATTTTGCGGAAGAAAGCATGAACATGATGGCGGCATCCTTTTTCAGACTGGTCATCTGAACCATGGCGCGGGTATTTTGAAGGGTCCAGTCCGGGGGAACCGGGAATTGAAACCGAAGAAGGGGATGATAAAACACATTGTTTTCCACAAACCCTTCACGGGGATCCTCGCCGTAAACCATGCCGTTGATCTCTTTTAAGTAGACATCACGATTAACCTTGAAATTTTTCAGTCCCAGTTCCTTCTGCCATTTTTTCGCTTCCCGCTGAACAGCGCCGATACGATCTTCGGGGTCCGGATGGGTGGAGAACCATTCCGGCAAACCACTTTTATCCGATGTGGGCTTCATCCGTTCAAGGGTTTCAAAAAAAAGGGCCATGTGGGTGGCGTCATAGCCCGCCTGGCTGGAATAGGCCACCCCCAGGTCATCGGCTTCCCGTTCATTGTCCCGGCTGTAGCTGAGAAATAAAAGGCTGACCCCCATCTGGGCCAGCGGGGCCAGGACCTGCAACGTTTCAGAGAGCATCATGGCGCTGCCCAGGGTCAACTGGGACAGCTGGGCGCGACTGTACTGCTGGGCCGAATGGCGGGCGGTAATATGACCCAGTTCGTGACCCATAACACCGGCCAGTTCCGCTTCGCTGTTCAAGTTGGACAGAATGCCGCGGGTGAAATAGACGTAACCACCCGGCACGGCAAATGCGTTTACCACGGGAGTGTCCAGGATTTTGAACGCATAGGGTAATCCGGGACGATGGGAAATCTTTGCCAGTTTCTTTCCCACACCATCCAGATAAGCGGTCAACCGGTCGTCTTTGTAAATGCCATATTCGCTGACCACCTGGGAATCGGTTTGCTGTCCGAGCCTGATCTCGTCTTCCTCACTTAACAGCATCAACTGGTGCTCACCGGTCACGGGATTGACCGCACAGGCGATCGGAAAACAAAGCAGGCTCAACAGAAAAAGCCCCATCACCATACTGGCATATCTTTTTTCCCGCATCTTTTTTTTCTCCTGAAAGTAGGGGCACGATGCATCGTGCCCCTACTGAACATCCATATCGAACCGGGAATCCACATCAAACCGTGAAAAAGATCCCGTTTCAGCTGCGGACGCTTTGGGAGCATATTGCTTTGGTTCAGTTCCCTCTTTAAACGCCTGAAAAACGGTATTTTTGGAATGTCGTCCGGCCAGATGACCTGTTTTCCCATCTATCTTGGCAAAAACAACCCCTTTGGGCACCTTGAAGTCCTTTACCGGCTTCCCAGCCAGAACTTCCTGCATGAAATCCAGCCAAATGGGGCTGGCGGCCCTGGAACCGGTTTCCCCTTTTCCCATCTCCCGTGAGTCATCGTACCCCACCCAGACACCGGTGACAAGGTCCGGGGTATATCCCATAAACCAGGCATCCCGAAGATCGTTTGTGGTACCGGTCTTTCCGGCCACAGGCCGTTTCAACGCCCTGATACGCCAGCCCGTTCCTTCGCTTACGACGGCCCGCAACAAATCCGTCATGACAAACGCTGTTTCCTTTGAGATGACCGGTGCCGTATCCGGCTGGTTCTCTTCAATGACATGCCCGCTGCGATCCAGGATGCGATTGATGTAAAACGGCTTCACCAACATCCCACCATTGGCAAACGCAGCATAAGCGCGAGTCAGTTCCATAAGTGAAACACCCGATGAACCGAGGGCCAGTGAAAGATTCGGGGTCAAATCAGATTGGATCCCCATCTTCCTGGCATATTTGATGGCATAATTCACCCCGATTTTATTTAAGATTTTGACGGTAATAACATTCCGGCTTTTGGTCAGTCCCGTCCTGATCAATGTGGGGCCGTAAAATTTTTTCTTGTAATTTTTGGGTTTCCAGACCTCCCCCTGCTTATTGGGAGAGGATACATAGGGCGAGTCTATGATAATTGTCACAGGATTCATCCCCCGGTCCAGGGCGGCGGAATAGATCAAGGGTTTAAAAGCGGATCCGGGTTGTCGCCGGGACTGGATGGCCCGGTTAAACTGGCTCATATCAAAACTGCGCCCACCCAGCATGGTTTTCACTTCTCCCGTTTCAGCATCCATACAGACCAACGCACCTTGCGCTTTCGGTGTCTGCTCCAACGCCACCAGCCAGGTGAATTTGCCATGTTTCGATGTGTCTTTTCCCTTTTCAGATCCCTTCTTTTTTGGCGTATCGTCGCCGTACTTTTTCAAAATTCGCACCAGAACCACATCGCCGGGTTTCAATACGGATGAAAGTTTTTTGACGCGAGCTTCGTAATACGCCACTTTTTTGTTGAGCTTTCTTGCCCATTTCATCTGTTTCAACGGAAGGCAGCCCATCTCCTTTCCCAACCGAATGGAGACCTCCTTCCGCTTATCATCCACTTTGGTCACCAACCCTTTCACCACCGAATCGACCTTGGGCGGTGAAAGCAGAAATTTTTTCTCGGCGTCTTTTATAAAATCCTGAGTCTCCTTTACCAAAATATGCTTGAGGGGGCCACGATACCCTTCACGTTTATCCAGGTCCGCCAAACCCTTGTCCAGGGCTTCCCTGCCGAGAACCTGCATGTTGAGATCCAGCGTGGTATAAACCTTGAGCCCCCCTCGATACAGAAGATCCTTCCCGTATTTTTTCAACAGATAACGCCGAACATGCTCGGAGAAGTAGGGTGCTCTTTCAAAGGTGTTGATTTCCTTCCCGTGAATTTCGAGGGTGGCCTGCAAGGCCTCATCCCGAGATGCCTCAGAAATGAAGCCTTCTTCATACATCCTTGTCAGAACGTATTTCTGCCGGGCTTTGGCCCGATCGAAATGGGAAACCGGGGAATACCTGGCCGGGGCCTGGGGTAGGCCCGCCAAAAGGGCCACCTCGGCAAGGGTTAGATCTTTTGCGGATTTGTGAAAATAGGTCTGGCTTGCCGCCTCAACGCCGTAGGCCCCCTGCCCCAGATAAATCTGGTTGAGATAGAGAAACAGGATATGTTCTTTGGGAAATGATTTTTCAAGCTGAACGGACAGGATCGCTTCCCGGACCTTTCGCCGATAGGTCTTTTTGACGTTCTTGAGAATCAGTGATTTGGTCACTTGCTGGGTGATGGTACTCCCCCCCTGTTCAACTTTCCCAGCCGAAACGTTTTTCAAAAATGCACGAAGAATGCCTTGGATATCCACGCCCTGATGCTCAAAAAACCGCGCGTCTTCAGCAGCGACAAAGGCATTGATCAAATGTTGGGGTAATTCCGAAACGGGCACAACGGTCCGTTTCTCCTCCCAGAGCCTTCCGATCACCTGGCCGTCCTCACTGTAAATCCGGGTAATAACCGGGGGCCTGTAATCCTTTACAGACCCCACATAGGGAAGGTTACTGGACCACAGGTAGGCAAAATAGGCGCCGATACAGAGGCCGGAAACCACCGTAATTAAGACCAGACACAACAGAATCTTAAAGAACAGTTTCATGAGGAGAATGCCTCATCGCGCCCCGGCGGAAAAATCAAGAGCGGTCAGGTTGAAAGGTTTCAGCGAATTCCTGCTGTTAAAGATATCGCCTTTTTTGATCTGGAACAATACGGGTACATTTTCAAAGGTCTCGGCTCATCTGATATGGGTTGGGGAAGCGGTATTTTTTGCAGGTGTCACCAGGAAAAGGCTCAAACCCACCATAATGGCGCCCACGGTAATGGCAGCGTCTGCCACATTGAAGGCGGGCCAGTGATAAGACCCCACATAAAAATCCAGAAAATCAATCACTTCATGAAGTCTTACCCGGTCAATCAGGTTACCCAGTGCCCCGCCCAAGATGAGCGAGAGGCCCAGGGTCGTCCAGTTGCTTTCATTCTCCATACGATAAAACCAGAACAACAGCAGAATAATAGCGAGAATTGTGGCGGAAACCAGGATCCAGAAACCAAAATCCAGATCCGGCCGGTTCAGAAATCCAAACGCCATGCCCCGGTTTCGCACGTGGACCATATTGAAGAATCCCTTGATCACCGGCACGCTCTCATAAACCCTGAGGCTTTTGAGCACAGCGATCTTCGAAACCTGATCCAGACAGACGATGAGTAGCGCCGGCCAGACAATCAGTGGGTAATTATGTCCAGAACGTCTCGGCATCGCTCGCAAATGGTTGGATGTTCACGGTTGTCCCCCACTGTGGCATCGTGCATCCAGCAGCGTTCACACTTGGGGTCGGTGGAAGGGGCCACAAGAACTTTGAGCCCGGGGACCGTCTCACTTTCAATGCCCCCTTCAACCGCCTCGATATTCATCAGCTTCACGGATGAGACAATAAAAATAGACCTCAACTGGTCGGCATAGCGCTCCAGTTTTTCGTAAAGCTCAGGGGTAACGCCCAGGGTCACCGCCGCATCCAGGGAATGCCCGATGATTTTTTCTTTCCGCCCCATTTCCAGGGTTTTGGTCACCTCTTTTCGCACGGTGAGAATCTCGTCCCAGCGTTCAGCCAGATCAGGATTCAAAAACGCCCTGTTGCGCGGTAAAAAAACATCCGCATGAACGCTGGGAGAGCGGTCTTCACCCCCCATGTATTGCCAGATTTCGTCCGCCGTAAAAGAAAGAACCGGTGCCATGAGCCGCACCAGGGTTTCCAGGATCTCGTTCATGGCAAACTGTGCGGACCGCCTTTGGGTGGCGGTTTGCGGAGAAGTGTAGAGCCGGTCCTTGATGATATCCAGATAAAATGAGGAGAGATCCAGGACACAGAAGTTATGAAGATGGTGATAGACCAGATGGAAATCGAATGTCTCATAGGCGCTCTGGATCCGTTCGGTCAACCCCTGAAGCTGATGAAGTGCCCACTGGTCCAGCTCTTCCATCCGTTCATAGGGGACCCCGTCGGTTTGGGGGTTGAAGTCCTGCAGATTTCCCAGAAGATACCGGCAGGTATTTCGAATGCGGCGGTACGTATCCGTTAATCGCTGAAGAATTTCTTTTGAAAGCCGAATATTGTCCCGATAATCTTCTCCCGCCACCCACAGCCTTATAATTTCGGCTCCATGGCTCTTGATCAGGGACTCGGGGGGGATCACGTTGCCGGCGGATTTGTGCATGGCTTTTCCCTTGCCATCCACCACAAACCCGTGGGTCAGAACGTTGCCATAGGGGGCCTGGCCCCGGGTGCCGACGGAGCACAGTAGCGAACTGTGAAACCATCCCCGGTGCTGGTCACTCCCCTCCAGATAAAGATCCGCGGGGCTGTCCAGGTAGGGACGGTTTTCCATGACCGCCGCGTAACTCACACCGGAATCAAACCACACATCCAGGATATCCGTTTCCTTTTCAAACGTATCTCCCCCGCATGAAGGACACGTTGTATTTTCCGGCAGCAGTTCCTTTTCCGAAGCCGTAAACCAGATATCCGCACCCGATGTTTCAACCATCCCCGCCACACGGTCGATAATTTCCTGGGAAATAACCACTTCACCGCATTTTTTGCAGAAGAACACGGTGATGGGGACCCCCCAGGATCGCTGGCGGGAAATACACCAATCCGGTCGGTTGGCGATCATGCTGTAAATCCGGTCGCGGCCCCAGGAGGGAAACCAATTCACCTCATTAATGGCACTGAGGGCCGCATCTCTCAAGCCCGTCTTGTCCATGGAAATAAACCACTGTTCCGTGGAACGGAAAATCACCGGCTTTTTGCAGCGCCAGCAGTGGGGGTATTCATGGGTAATTTTCTGTTCCTTCACCAGGACTCCAAGCTCCGTAAGCTTGTCAATGACGGGCCGGTTGGCTTCAAACACCTCCATGCCTGAAAAGTGTTCCACGTCCAGGGTAAACCGACCGGCGTCATCCACCGGCGAGTACACCTCCAAGCCGTATTTGAGACCGGTTTCGTAGTCCTCCCGACCATGCCCGGGGGCCGTATGGACGCATCCCGTGCCACTCTCCAGGGTTACATAGGGGGCCAGAACAATCACTGAAGGCCGGTCAAAAATGGGGTGCCGGGCTTCCAGGTTCTCCAGATCAACGGCCCGAAACGTTTTCAAAATTTTGTGGGAATCGATACCAAAATTTCCCATGCACTCATCCAGAAGACCTTCAGCCAGGATCATGACCTCATTTTCCCCCGTTTCCACTGCCACATAGGGAAGATCGGGATGCAATGCGATAGCCAGATTTGCGGGCAGGGTCCAGGGGGTGGTGGTCCAGATCACAACAAAAACCTGTTTCCCTTCAAAAATCGGGTCCAATGCCGCCAGATCGGAAATCATGGGAAATTTGACGAAAATCGATGGGGAGGTGTGCTCATCGTATTCCACTTCGGCTTCCGCAAGGGCCGTTTTGCACGAAGTACACCAATAGATGGGTTTCTTGCTCCTGACCAGGCTGCCGTTCAAGGCAAACTTGCCGAACTCCCTGACGATGGTGGCTTCGTACGGGTAGTTCATGGTGAGATAGGGTCGATCCCATTCTCCCAGCACCCCCAGGCGCTTGAACTCGTTACGCTGAATATCGATATATTTTTCCGCGTACCGACGGCAGTGCCCTCTCACTTCCGCCTGGGTCATCTCCCGCTTTTTCTCCCCCAACTCCCCATCCACCTTATGCTCAATGGGCAGTCCGTGGCAATCCCAGCCGGGAACATACGGGACATCAAAACCGGCCATCTGTTTTGATTTGATAATAATGTCCTTCAATACTTTGTTAAAGGCGGTTCCCATATGAATATTGCCGTTGGCATATGGCGGTCCGTCATGAAGCATATATCGGGGCCTGCCCTTTGAAACCTGCCGGATTGTTTCATATAGATTTTCCTTCTCCCACCGTTCAAGGATCTCCGGTTCCTTTTTGACCAGGTTCCCTTTCATGGGAAATTTGGTTTTGGGCAGGTTGAGTGTTTGCTTATAGTCCATGATGCTCAGGCCTCCAGGTTCAAAAATAAACGATTAGGATATCAGATGTAGAATTTCAAGTCAATTCCATAATTTCCAAGGAAACCGGCTTTTACCACAATTTTCAGGGGTCCAAAATATAATCAGGGAAATCCGTCAGGCGGGCGGTTCTCAGGTGCCGATATCCAGCTGATCCAGCATCCGGTCGGCAAAATTGATGATGTAATCCCGTTGCGGGTCCGTACAATAGGCCGCGCAGTCGCATTTCATGGTTTCAAGGGAACGTACAAGAAACTCCAGTTTAACCCAGTCCGAACCCAGTTCCACCGCAAAGGCATGGGGTTGACAAGCGGTGTGCTGAAACTGGAGGGGGCTCAAAAGATCCTCGGGGAACTTCACCCAGAAAACCTGCTCCATTATTGACCGAGAAGCGTTAACCTTAAGAAACTCGTTAATTTTATTCATGTTTTCCGAGGCTATTTCATCCAGAAAATAGGCCTTCATGGTGTGTGATCCTCGTTTTCAAGCTGATCCATTTTTCTTCCCCCCACATATGCGTCCGTCACCGTGTAAATCCACAGGATGGCAAAAGCGACCCCCAGAAACCAGAGCACGGTCATATCCTCAGCGCCAAGCCTTGCCATCAGCGCCTGGGGATCCGAAAGATCAGTGTGCCCTGACCCGAAGACAGAATTGATAATCTGAAAAAGTCGGATGATACCCGCCACAAACAGGGCGAATACAGCGCAAAGGATGATAATGCCTTTTTTCAGATCCTGATTGATGATCTGCCCCAGCCCGGGAATCACCAGGCCCGAGCAAAGGGGGCTCATTATGGCTTTTTGCATGACAATAATGTTCAAAATGGGTTATGGGGTATTTTTTGTACGCTTATATCTCAATGGCAACACCTTGTAAACCACAAATGGCCATCAAAAATGTAGCACTCTTTAACGAATTGGATTCTCTTGGCATCCATCCGCTTGCCGTCACCCTTGAGCCCCACAGGGAAGAAGACAAGAGGTACAGCCTTGAATATCCGGCTCCCATCCGGCCCTGGTAAGGCTGAGACCCTCTTTTGCATTGTATCTTTGGCAACTTTGAGATATCGTCCTGAAGTGTTTTCAATTATGACTTCAAACATGAACCGGAAAAAGCCATGACACAACCCATGATGGAGCACCCCTTTTCGAAATCCACCAGCCAGACCGAAAGATGCCAGAAGCTGTTGGAAACCGTTTCATCCGACGACAGCCTGGGCATCATCATAAACGCCGATCCGGACGCCATTTCCAGCGCCCTGGCCTTGAAACGGTTGTTCTGGCGAAAAGTCAAAAAAGTGGAGATCCTTCACGTTAATGCCATTGATCGACCCGATAACCTGGCCATGATCCGCTTACTGAATATCAAACAACGGCGCATTCGTTCCATGCGGGGCAGAAAAGTGACAAAGTGGGCCATGGTGGATTCTCAACCGAGCCATTATCCCCCTTTCAGGAACCATCCCTTTGATATCATTATCGACCATCACCCCATCGATCCCGCATCCAGAGCGCTTTTTTTGGACATCAGGGAGGATTATGGTGCCAACGCTACCATCATGTGCGAGTATCTCAAAAGCATGAAAGTGGCCCTGTCCACAAGGCTCGCCACCGCCCTATTTTACGGCATTAAGACCGACACCGATAATTTTGTCAGGGATTCACTGTCCAACGACATCAACGCGTTAAAATACCTGTATCAATTCACCAACATGAACATCATTAAGAAAATTGAATCTTCGGAGTTGAGCCGTCACGCGCTGGATGAGTTTCGAGCTGCCATAGACGGGCTGGTGTTCATCGGCAATATGGCTTATGTGAACATGGGGGAGGTGGAGAATCCCGACACACTGGTCATTATTGCTGATTTTTTCATGAAACTGGCGGAAACCGAATGGAGCATCGTCGCCGGAGTGTATGACGAAAAACTGATTTTTATTCTCAGAAATGCCGGGTTCAGGGGCAATGCCGGCAAAACCGCCAAAAAGCTTTTCCAACCCTGGGGGGGCTCTGCCGGAGGGCACAAGTCCGCTGCCAGGGCGGAAATACCGATCAAAGAAATAGCATCCCGGATCGACAGCCGCAATGACCTGAACGACATGATTCTGAAAAAGCTGAAAAGTTTCAAACAAAAAGATTCCCCATCGGACAACGGGACTTCCAAAAGGAGTAAATCTTGACGGCTTTCAAAGCAAGATCCATCGAAGCCAGACTTATTGACGAAGTCAAGACCCTGGTAGAACTGGAAAAACTCGACACGCTCAAGA
>CAYPQJ010000003.1:27314-64848 GCA_964412835.1 uncultured Desulfobacteraceae bacterium
CTTATTGACGAAGTCAAGACCCTGGTAGAACTGGAAAAACTCGACACGCTCAAGAAGCTGATCGGGGAGATGCGACCGGCTGATGTGGCGGACCTTATCGAGCACCTTGCCGCCAACGAAAGGATTGCCATTTTCCAGCTTCTGGAGCCGGAAGGCGCCGGGGACGTGCTGGTTGAAATCGAACCGCCGATCCAGGAACGCATCCTGAGAGGTCTTGACAACAAAGCCATCTCCGACATCGTAGCAGAGCTGGATTCCGACGATGCCGCCGACCTGGTGGGCGACCTGCCGGCGGAACGGGCCAAGGAAGTCATCGATTCGGTGGACGACCATGTCTCGGAAGAACTTGAAAAACTGCTTCCCTTTCCCGATGACACTGCCGGAGGCCTCATGGCCCTGGAGTTTGTCGCGGTAAAAGCCGACGTTACCGTGGGAGACGCCATCAAGACCATTCGGGAAGAGGGAAGAGAGATTGAAAACCTCTATTATATCTGGGTCACAGATGATTTTCAGAGACTGGTAGGGGTTATTTCCCTGAAAGACCTGGTGCTCGAGTCTGAAAATAAAAAAGTCAGCGACATCATGAACCCTGATGTTATTTCGGTGGAAGTGGACACAGACCAGGAAGAGGTGGCCAACATTGTGAGACGATACGACCTGGTGAGCATACCGGTGGTAGACAACCACTTCCGCCTGGTGGGCCGTATCACCCATGACGACATCATTGACGTTATCGAAGAAGAGATTGATGAGGACATGTCGCTCATGGCAGGCGTTATAGACCAGGAAATCACAGAAGAATCCACCCTCAAGATCTCCCGGGCCAGACTTCCCTGGCTCATTGCAGCGCTACTGGGGGGGATCTTTGCCGCAGTGGTCATCAACCAGTTTGAAGCGTCCATCAAAACCATGGTCTCCCTGTCATTTTTTTTTCCGGTGGTCATGGCCATGGGAGGCAATACCGGCACCCAGGCCGCCACGGTGGTGGTCAGGGGACTTGCAACCGGAGATATCGGGCTGGTTAACATCGGGAAACGGCTGTGGATGGAATTGCGGGTCGCCCTGATCAACGGCATCATTTGCGGGGGCATTCTGGGCCTGATCGTGGGGTTCTGGGTAGGAGACTATCGACTGGGTCTCATTGTCAACATGGCCCTTTTTCTCATTATTATCATGTCGGGCGTCATCGGGGCCGCAGTTCCCCTGGCGTTGAAACGTTTCAATGTGGACCCTGCCCTGGCTGCCGGACCCTTTGTCACCACTTCAAATGACATCCTGAGCCTGCTCATATACCTGGGCCTGGCGACCTTTTTTCTTCGCACAGCCGCTTGATAAGCGATCGGCAATCTTGAGGGCCAAACCCCGGTGAATGCCGGGCACGGCGCACAATTCTTCAACTTCCGCTGTTGCGATTCTATCGATTCCCTTGAAATGCCTGAGAAGAAATTTCTTCCGCTGTTTTCCCACGCCGGGGATCTCATCCAAAACACTCCGGGTCAGGCTTTTGGATCTCAGTTTTCGATGATAGGTAACGGCCCTTCGGTGCGCTTCATCGCGGATCCGCATCATCAAAAAGAGTACGGGATGATCGGGTCCCAGTCGAACGGGGTTTTTTCTGCCGGGGATATAGATCTTGTCATACCGCTCTCCCAGGAACTCATCAGGCTTGGCAAGAGAAATCACCTCGGGCAAAAGGGCAGTGCCGGATCTTTCAAGTTGATGATCCAGCACCTTTTTCACAGCAGACAGGTGCCCCTTCCCACCGTCCACCAGAAAAAGATCCGGCAGGGGTGGGCCGGCAATACGTCGTTCGATCACTTCCGCCATCATGCCGTAATCATCAATGCCGTCGATATGTTTGATGCGATAATTCAAATAGTGTCCCCGGTCGGGCTCGCCGTCTTTAAAAGCAACCACAACGCCCACCGCATTTTCCCCCTGGAGGTTGGAGATATCAAGCCCCTCAATGGTTCGAGGCACTTTTTGAAGGCTCAAAATGGACCTGGCAGATTCCAGCAATGCTTCTTTCTGCGTTATCTGGTGACCCGCCAGAAGATTTCCGGCATTGGCCACCGCTATCTGAACCAGTTTTTTCTTTTCGCCCCGTTGGGGACAATGGATCACAACCTTTTTTCCAGCCATCTCCGATATCCACTCGCTGAGGGAATGACTTTCCTCAACAGGCTCGGATAGCAGAATCGTTCCGGGAATAAACACCTGCCCGGAATAGTATTGTTTCAGAAATGCCTCCATCACCTCCACCAGGGCGGCATTCGATGCTTCAAACAGAAAATGCCGACTCCCCAACAGATGCCCTCCCCGCACGTACATCACAGCCAACTGACGCACTTCCCCTTGTTGAGCGATGCCGATCACATCCTGATCCGCCATGCGCCGAGAAACCACGTGCTGCCGTTCAACGGTTTTCCCAATGGCACGAACCCGGTCCCTGATCTCAGCGGCTTTTTCAAAATCGAGTCGGGCAGCGGCTTCCGTCATGTCCTTCTTCAAAACGCCCACAAGCTCAGTGTTACGGCCTTCCAGGAAAAGGCGCACCTGCTCAACCATTTCCCCATAGGCTTTTTTGGACACGGTCCGCGCGCAGGGGGCCAGACAGCGGTCCATCTGAAAGTTGATGCAGGGCCTCTCCCGGCGTTTCAGTTTCTGACCCTTGCACTTCCTGAGTTTGAAAACCCTTGAAATCACCCGGGTGGTGCTGCGAACCGCATTTGCAGAGGAAAACGGTCCGAAATAGAGCGCCCCGTCCTTCTTAATTTTCCGGACCGTGCCGAGCCGGGGATAGGGTTCACGAATGTCCAGCCTGAGGCAGGGGTATTGTTTGTCATCCCGAAGGATGATGTTGTATCGCGGTTTGAATTTCTTAATCAGATCGTTTTCGAGGATGAAGGCTTCTTTTTCGGTCAGGGTGAGAATGAATTCAAGGCGTTGCGCCATTTTCATCATTCGGGCGGTTTTGGTCGGGGCATGGTTTGAAGATCGAAAATAGGAAAGGACCCGCTTTGAAAGATCCTTTGCCTTTCCCACATAAATAACCCTGTCCTGCGGACCCAGGAACAGATACACACCGGGGCCATGGGGAAGGACTTTTCGCAAAGATTCCAAATCCAGCGGATAATGAACACGGTCACGGCTCATATTTTTTAAAAATCATCCCAGCGGACCTGGAGGCGTTTGGTCAGGATCACCAGGTTGTGGGGGTTTTCCTCCATATCCAGCACGTGATCCTTAAAAATCGCCCGCTCAACAAAATCGAGCTTTTTCACCCCTTGAATCACAGCAATATCCCGGTCTTCAATCAACCGCATCACCAGAATTTTCAATCCGATAGCCACGGCCAGGTTGATCAGGTCCAGGAGCATCCAGGTTCCCAGTCTTTTTTCACGCATGGCGGGATCCACGGCAATCCGGATTTTGCCGATGTGTTTTTTAGCCCCATAATCTTTCATCATCAGCACGGCGTTGGCAATCACCCTCCCTTCCAGAAGGGCGATAACGGAAACCACCCGCTTCGAATTCAGGTTTCTGACCCATTCATCAATCAATTCCGGATCATTCACATCATGATTCAGGAACCACAGTTCGTCTTTGGGAAATCGATGAAACATTTTGAAGAGAGCATCCTGATCCCCATCCGCCAACGACCTCAGTGTTACGCCGGTACCGTCTTTGAGAATGACCTCTTTCGGGTAGTCCTTCAGCACATTGGCAAGGGTTCGCTGACGCTCCATATGGGTCCTCTTGAAATTTTTCAAAAAAGTTGCATCAGTCAGAGGTTAATGATAGAACCCCCTGGAGTCAAGATCATTGTTCGGAGGACTTAATCTCGGAACTTCAGACTTCAAATCCGTGAGAAAAAATTATGTGCTGTACCCTTCGAAAATATGGATTATATTTAGCGGTTACGGTTTCTCTGATGATTTTTCAAGCTTGCACCCCCCCCAAACATGTGATGCCGCCACTGGCCACCGTTGAAGGCATTCAGCGGCATTTTTCACAGGGGAGAATTATTGATCTTAAAACAGGAGAGGCCATTGATTTTACCGATCTTATTGAACAGCTGAAACCGGTGGATATCATTTTCGTTGGCGAAGTGCATAACAACCCCGAGCACCACCTGATCCAGGTGCAGTTACTACAGGCCCTCATGGCGCGTTACGCCCCTCCTCTGACGGTTGCAATGGAATTTTTCGACACCACCCGACAACCTGTCCTGGACCGATTCATGAGTGGAGATCTGGATGAAACGGCTTTCCTGGAACAGGTTGACTGGAAAAACAGCTGGCGGTTTCCCTACCATCTTTACCGCCCGATCCTCTGGGTTTCACAGGAGAAAGGAACCGCGCTTCTGGGCATTAACGCGCCGAATCCGGTGGTCAAAAAGGTGGCCGGATCAGGACTTGAAAGCCTGACGTCTGAAGAACGGGATCAGGTGGCCCAAGACATGGATCTGAGCAACAAAGCGCATCGGGAATACCTCAACAACATATTTAAACAACACACGTTCGAGAAAAACGCGAAACACCATATGGAAAACTTCGAACATTTCTACCAAGCGCAGTGCGTCTGGGACGAAACAATGGCCGAAACCATCGCCGACTATATCAAAGCGCACGGAGGGAGGATGGTTGTGTTTACCGGCAACGGCCATATTATGAACAAATTCGGCATTCCTGACCGGGTCCTGCGGCGCGTTGATGTGAAAACGGCAACCATCGTGCTGTACCCCTTGACAGAGCGATCAACAATCAATAAAAGACTGGCAGATTATGTCTGGCTCACCAGTGACGGCAAAACCGGGAGGCGCATGACGCGGCCCATGAAAATACACCGGAAGGAAACCAAGACCAAAGGAAAGACAGAAAAATGAAAATGAACACGGAAAGAATTGATGACCTCACGCCTGAAAGGCGAAAGGGGATTATGGCAAGGTCCATGGAGGACATCTCATCGGTTTTCGAGGATGTCCGCGGGATTGTTACCGACATTAAAGAGAACGGTGAGGCGGTAACACTTGCCCATTACCGAAAACACAAGGAAGATATCAAACCCTCCGATCTGGAAGCCACGCGGGAAGAAATTGCTGCTGCCTACGACCTTCTGGACCCTCACGTGACGGATTGCCTGAAAGTGGCCGCAGCGAACATCATCAAATTCCATACCGCACAGAAAGAGCGGGAAATGTGGTCCATTGAAGTCACCCAAGGCATTCTGGCGGGAAGAATAACGCGGCCCATGGACAGGGTGGGGTGCTACATCCCCGGCGGCAGCGCCGTCTATCCCAGCACCATTCTGATGACCGTCCTGCCCGCCAAGGTCGCAGGTGTAGAAGAAGTTGTGGCCGTGACCCCTCCGGGAAAGGGAATGTCTGCCAATCCCGCCACCCTGGTGGCTGCTGACATTGCCGGTTGTGACCGGATTTTCAAGGTGGGAGGACCCTGGGGCGTGGCCGGCCTCGCCTATGGCACCCAAACCATGCCCCGGGTGGATAAGATCGTGGGACCCGGGAACAAATACGTTACCGCTGCCAAGATGCTGGTCTACGGACAGGTGGACATTGATTCACCGGCAGGCCCCAGTGAATCCCTGATCATGGCCGATGACAGCGGCAAACCGGAATGGATCGCCCTTGATTTTTTGAGCCAGGTGGAACACGACCCGGATTCCGCCGCCGTACTGGTGACACCGTCCCGGGACTTGGCCCAAGCGGTTTGTGACATCATCAACAGTGAATTTGATCAGCTACCGCGAAAGGAGATCTTTGAATCCTCCCTGGTGAAACATTCCTGTGTCCTCATTGCCAATGATATGGATCAGGCCATCGATTTCACCAATGAATATGCCGCGGAACATCTTCAGATCCTCACTCGGGATCCCTTTATCACCCTGAACAGGATCAAGCATGCCGGTTCCATTTTCATGGGTCCCTATGCCCCCGTACCCGTGGGGGATTATGCTTCCGGAACCAACCATGTCCTGCCCACCGGCCAGTGCGCGCGTATGTTTTCGGGTTTATCCGTGGACGATTTCATCAAAAAACCCACATTTCAGTATTTAAGCAAGGAAGGTCTTGCCGGCCTCAAAGATACGGTGATCACCCTTGCTGAAGCGGAAGGTCTTCCCATTCATGCCAGAGCGGTGAAGGCCAGGTTTTCTTAACGGTTGCACATCTTAATTTAGAGGGAGGTTTAAAAAAATGGCTGAAATCAAAGGGTATGACATGCCTGACGATCTCTACTACCACGAAGAGCACAGTTGGGCCAGGGTAAAGGGCACCAAAGTCACCATCGGTATGAACGACATGTTTCAAAAAGAGGCGGGCGACATCGTGTTTGTTGATCTGCCCGAAGAAGAGGACGATGTGGAACAGGGAGAGACCTGTGGCAAAATTCAGTCCAGAAAATGGATTGGGAAACTGGTTGCCCCTGTTTCCGGGGAGATTGTCGAAATCAACGAAGACCTGGAGGACGACACCTCCCTCGTCAACTCCGACCCCTACGGTGAGGGGTGGATACTGGTGATCGAAGCCGAGGATGAAGACGGCCTGAAAGAGGAACTGGGCAATCTGATTCACGGTGACGGTGTAGCGGATTTCATTGACGCGGAAATCAAAAGGACGGAAGAGGAAAAGGCCAAGGAGTAGCAATGACCACTCCCTGGCGTCTGTTTAAAAATCTCGAAGTACCCGTTTCCACCGCCCGGGGCCTGGCGGTGGATGATACCCTGCCCTGCGCCGTGGGACGCCATCATTCGCCGCCCATACTAAACCTGTACACATTTATCCCTTCGGCGATTGTGGGAAAATACCAGGATATGGAAGCGGCTTTGCGCCTGGACCGATGCGAAGCCCGCGGCATCGAGTACAATCGAAGAAGCACCGGCGGCGGCACCGTCATCATGGGCCCGGAAATTGTTTCACTGGGTCTCGGCATCAACGTGGACTATCCCGGACTGAAAAAGGGCGTGGGGGGCGTATTTGAATCGTTGAGCATTGTTCTCATCAACGCGCTGAAAAAACTGGGAATCGAAGCCTATTTTCAACCCAAGAACGACTTGGAAGTCAGCGGAAAGAAAATTGCCGGCTTGTCCGCAGCCGCTGAAGAGAACAACACGCTCCTGTTTCATACCAGTCTCCTGGTGAACTTCGATGTGGAACTGATGACCGATATCATGAACACACCGGTGGTCAAATTTCAGGACAAGGGCTACAACTGTTTCAGCCGGCGTATGACAACCATACGGCATGAAACAGGCCGCGAGGTTTCGGTCAGGGAAGCCATGGAAGCGATTCAGGGGGCGTTTGAGGAAGAATTTCAGATCACATTCAAGGAAGACAGTCCCGATTCGTGGGAACAGAAAACCATTCAAAACTTCATCGACGAACGGTACACCCAAGAAAACTGGATCTTCTCCCACAAACACCCCAGGACCCGAATGGGAGTGGGACAGTTGAAAACACGGGGCGGACTTCTGGAAATATACCTTTCCCTTTCCGGCGCTTCCATCGAAAGCATCCTGATCACCGGGGATTTCTTTTCCACCAGTGCCGATATCCACAAAATCGAAAATGCCCTCAAGTGGACATCCGCACGCCGGGAACGTATTGAAGAAAACATCGCCTCCGTGTGGCACGATAACATGATTTACGGCATCGACGTGCCCACACTCACGCAGGCTGTCCTTTTGGCGAAGGAAAATCAGGTAAGATTGTAATGACTGAAAAAAAACAAAGCCCGGAATACGCCAAAATGAGCCATGCCACGGCCATCTCCCTGGGATTGATGCACAACAGGATGTACCGTGGCGCCGTCAATAGATGCGTCAACCTGCTGGTTCACTACCCCGAAGGGTGCTCTGCCAATTGCGCCTATTGCGGGCTCGCCAAAAAACGTCCCGGAACCTATGGGGAAAAGAGCTTCATTCACGTGGAATGGCCGCTGTTTTCCATGGGGGAGATTATCGACGCCATCAACCACCGGGCGCCCGGATACGTCAAGCGAACCTGCATTTCCATGATCACCAACGGCAAATGTCGAGCCCATACGCTCGCCATGACCGAACAACTGATCCGGGCGACGCAACTTCCGGTATCCATCCTCACAAGCCCCACCATTCTGGATGAGGATTTCCTTTACCAAGCAAAACGCTGCGGCGCCGATAAAGTCGGCGTGGCCCTTGATCTGGCAACTCCCGATCTCTTTGATCAATACCGTGGTAAAGGGGTATCGGGACCGCATCGATGGGAAACATACTGGCAGTTCATGGAAGACGGTCTTCGGGTATTCGGCCCGAACAATGTGGGCGCCCACCTCATGGTGGGCATGGGAGAAACTGAAAAGGAAATGGTAACCCTCATGGATCGACTGTGGCAAATGGGGGTGGACAACCATCTTTTTTCCTTCTTTGCCGAGGAAAATTCCAGCCTGGGTAACATGCCCCAGCCGCCCTGGCCCGCCTACCTGAGAATTCAACTGGCCAGATATCTCATGGAAAACGAAATTTCAAGCCCTGATCAAATGGTATTTAACGAAAAGGACTGTATTGTTGACTTCGGGGTAGCCCCGGAGCGTATGGAAACAGTGATCCATTCAGGCATCCCTTTCATGACCACCGGTTGTCTGGATGAAAACGGGGAGGTGGCCTGCAACCGTCCATTCGGTAACTGCCTGCCGGACGTCCAGCAATGGAATTACCCCTATCAACCCAATCGTGAAGAAATCAATTTGATCCTGGCAAACATCTCTAAAATTGCGGCCTGATTTCCCCAAAAAATTATTTGACATGAAGAAAACGAAATGCTATTAAGTCGAATTCTGGTCGGGCCGTTAGCTCAGTGTGGTAGAGCAGCGGACTTTTAATCCGTTGGTCGCGAGTTCGACTCTCGCACGGCCCACCAGCACAGAAAATAATCGGGACCCTATTTGAGGCGAACGCCTCGGCGGTGACCATTTTAGCGTTATAAATCGGTGTCCGTCCACAAATGAGAAAATTTGTTCGAGTTCTAGGAAGACGAAAATTATAACCGCAGGAATACGTTTAGTATTTTGAGGATTATAATTTGAGCCTGACGCCGAAATCGGGCAAATTGGCCATTTGTGGATGGACACCGAATAACGTCCCCATCGTCTAGTCAGGTCCAGGACACAGGCCTTTCACGCCTGCGACAGGGGTTCGAATCCCCTTGGGGACGCCAAAAATATCGGCGAGGGGCGCGTATTTGTATTAAGTACGCGCCCTTTCCTTTTCCGGGTTTTTGTTTCACATGTATGGCTGAACTTTTACGAGACGGAAGATGAAAAATAAAAAGAATAAATTAGAAGGTTTTCAAAGAAAATACCTGAGGGGTCTCGCCCACAAGATGAAACCGGTTGTCTTTGTCGGCCAGAAAGGGCTTACGGAGACCTTGAACCGTTCCATCAACGACGCTTTGACGGCCCATGAATTGATCAAGGTGAAATATATTGATTTCAAGGATAAAGAAGACAAAACAGAGATCGCCGGGATCATCGAAAAGACCCATGGCTGCGAAATGGTGGGCATGATCGGTCACACAGCCATATTTTTCCGCCAACACCCCGAGGAAGAAAAACGCAGAATTGCCGTGCCCTCAAGATAGTCCTTTCTTCGCCGGTTAATCCCGACACGCCGCAAATCTTCCGGAACCTTCCCATTTGCCTTCCTTGAACTGCCGTGCCCTTTCAGGTTTCTCATCACTGAACTTGCTTGTTGACTGAAACGGTATGGGAAACGCCCGGAGACTCCGCGACCGAGAGTCCGGTGTTATCCAAAGAAAGGTATCCCTTTATATGACCCAGTGGGCCATCGTGGAAGCTTTGGACGGTTCGCAGGAGGGTCCTGATAGGATGATGACTGAAACACCAAATATCGTGTGACTTAAAATCGTTTTCGTAGTATGGTTCTACCCATGCGGTTTCTTTAATCCGGTAATTCTCATGAAACTTCGGGCTTTCGCAAAAACTCCGAAAGTCCCGCTTTTGCAGCTCAACGTATTCAAATCCTGAGATACATCCCATGGCAACGTCAAGATCCACCGGTCTGAAATATGCGTTTCTGTTTGCCGCCCTGCTGATCTTCTTTTTGGCTGCGGTTTCTTCCGCCCGGGCGGAACGCCCTTTTCCAAAACCAAAAGGCTTTGTGAATGATTTTGCGGGCGTCATTTCCCCCGCGTACCGGAAAAAGATCGCAGCTCTCACGGGCGCACTGCTCAAAGAAACGGGAATTCCCATCGTGGTTGTCACCATGCCCGATTTGGGCGGTGCGGAGTATAACGACTACGCAAACCGCCTTTACAGCGCCTGGGGAATCGGAAAAAAAGGGGAAGACAAGGGCGTCTTGATCTTCGTGGCGGTCAAGGAGCGGAAGATGCGGATTGAGGCCGGGTACGGTGTTGAGGGGATCCTTCCCGACGGCCTGGTGGGGGAGATACGGGATCGCTACATGATTCCGTTCCTTAAAGAGAACAAATTCGGTGAGGGACTGTTTGCGGGTACCGCGGCCGTGGCTAGTGTCATTGCCAAGGCCTCGGGCGTTAAGCTCTCCGTTCAAGCACCGAAAACCGCCCCCAAAAAACGGTCCGGCTTCTCTTTTTTGCCCCTTATTTTTATACTGATCATCATTATGCTCATATCCAAAAAAGTGGGCGGTTCCTGGTTCTATTTCCTGCTCTTCTTTCTTGGCTCCGGCCGAGGCGGCGGATATGGAGGATCTTCCGGCGGCGGGCACGGGGGGAGCTTCGGCGGATTCGGGGGCGGTTTCGGCGGATTCGGAGGGGGAATGAGCGGCGGCGGCGGCGCCGGAGGAGGCTTTTAAAAAGCATGGGGAAAATTCAAAAAGATCCAAAAAAAATATTGCCGGACGTTACCGAAGATTACAAAGCCCTTTATGGTGACGACCTGGTCAGCATGATTCTTTACGGCAGCGCAACGGGGAAGAATTTTCAGCCCGGAAAGTCGGATATCAATCTCATGATTGTGCTTACGGAAAAGGGCATCGAACAGCTTGATAGAGCCTTTGACCTTGTTGGTAAATGGCGGAAAAAGGGTGTGGCCGTCCCCCTTTTCTTAACGGAGAATTACATCAAGACCTCATTGGATGTTTTTCCCATTGAATACCTCAATTTCCGGAACAACCACGTTCGGTTTTTTGGAAAGGAGATCCTCAAAGAGCTTGAATTCAATTCCGAATTCCTTCGGCTCCAATGCGAAAGAGAGATCAAGGGAAAACTGCTCTTGTTGCGGGGGGCGTTTGTTGAGACCGAAGGAAAGGGAAAGCCCCTGAAAAGGCTTATGACGGAAGCCCTGCCGGCGCTCCTTGCAATCTTTGAGGCCTTGTTGCACCTTAAGAAAACAGCCGTCCCAAAAGAGAGACGGGAGATCGTAAAAGCAGTGGCGGACGCATTCGGCTTGGAGCATGCCGTATTTGAAGGGCTCCTTCATATTAAGGAGGAGACCGCTAGAATAGGCGATGAAGAAAGTCTTCGTCTGTTTAAGGGCTGCTTAAAGGAAATGAGAAAGCTTTCCGAACTGGTAAATTCATTGGGAGGATAACGTGGGGAAAGGACTGAAAACCTTACTGATCATTCTGGGCATATTGCTGCTGATCGTTATTGGCGCTTATTCTTATCTCAAGGGGACATACAATTCCCTTGTGACCATGGATGAAAGTGTGAAGGGGGCGTGGGCCCAGGTGGAAAATCAGCTTCAACGCCGTTATGACCTTATTCCCAATTATGTGGAGACGGTTAAGGGGTATGCCAAACACGAAAAGGAGGTTTTTGTGGAAGTGGCCAATGCCCGCTCAAAGGTGGCAGGTGCCACGAGCGTCAACGATAAAATTCAGGCCAACCAACAGCTCGGCTCCGCCCTCGGGCGGTTGTTGCTGGTGGTTGAACGTTATCCGGAGTTGAAGGCCAATACCAATTTTATCCGCTTGCAGGATGAACTGGCGGGGACTGAAAACCGTATCGCCGTTGAACGGAGACGCTTCAATGAAATTGTGAAAGCCTACAATATCAAGGTTCGAAGCTTCCCAACCAATATTCTGGCGGCCATGTTCGGGTTTGAAAAGGCAACTTTCTACGAAGTCCCCAAGGAACAGCAGCAGGCGCCCAAAGTGAAGTTTTGATGCGACGGTTTTGAAACTATGCTGCTTTGGTGGCGTTCATAGCGTCGTCTTCCATGAAGGTCATCTTCGCACCCACGGTCGCGGGGATCCATTGTTCCCGGAATCTCTCCATCAGCGCATAATAGCCGGTGCAATGGAAGGCCGAGATATGTTCAATGCCGGCCTGTGAAATGTATTCAACGGTCTTTTCCATCTGCGTTTCATCGGCACTGTTCAGATGCAAACCGCCCAAAAGCTCATGGACTTTTCTCTTCGGGAACCGCCTCCGGGCCTTTTCCAGGGTATTCACCGCACCGGAATGGCAGCATCCGGTCACAACAACCAGTCTGGCATCCCCCCCAGTTCAATAAAAACGGCCTGGTTGTCCATGATGTCGTCATGAATCCGCTCCCCTTTCATCTCCACAAAAGCATTGGCCATTCCCGGCTCAAAATGTCAAGGTCAAGGGGTCAAGTCTGCTCTTGACCGTTATCACGCGATTAACAGTCAAAAGCAGACTTGACCCCTTTTCACTCGCCCCGCAGTAGGATACATCAATTGGCTCATGAAAATTCCTCGTGAAGAGCAATTCACCAGCGCCGTTGTAATTGGCGAATTATACAAAGGGGCCTATCGTTCCCGGGACCAACATCGACATCTAACCAATATTGAACAACGTATTCTTCCAGATGCCGATATTCAGATTGCCTCAACAGCCTTGGGCAACGATTTGGAACTCGTAACGGGGAATCTGCGCCATTTCAGAAGGATTTCCGGCCTCAAGCTCAATTCAATAATCGCAGCTTCACAAAATAGAGATTAACCCTTTTTTAGTTGAAAGCCCATTCAATTCAAACCCACAACATATACATCAGCGGCTTATCCGCTGCATGTTTTGGTTGGGGTTTTGGGTATAGTTGAGAACACAAAGCAGCAAGTTTACAAGTTAAGAACGTCCCCGTGCCCTCCCCACAGCGTTATTTCATAGCCCAATAGACTGCAACGCTCCCGGCTTGAACCCGCCTGGGCTGTTTGCCTGCTGATAGACGGATTTGACCGGCAAATTAAAAACCGCGGCGGCACGCTCTACCATGATGCAGATTAAATAAAGCAGATTTTGTTACGTCCCGTATTCTTTGATTGGTAAAGTGCATGGTCTGCTTTTTCGAATAACTGGACATATGACATCCCAACACCGTGTTCCAACGTTGCCAGGCCCAGGCTTATGGTCACGATACCAAAGGGAGACGCTTTGTGTGGAATGGATAACAGCTCAACATCCTTTCTGATCTTTTCAGCGATGCGCAACGCATTTTCTGTGTCTGTCTCGCTCATTATCACTGCAAACTCTTCTCCACCATATCTCGCCAGGGTATCGATAACCCTCCGAACATTCTTTTGCATGCAGCTTGAAACCGCCTTGAGGCATTCATCCCCTTTTTGATGGCCATACCTGTCATTGAATTTTTTAAAATAATCCACGTCAATAACCAACAAGGAGAAATCATGACCGGTTCTTTCCGCCAGTGAAGCATGTTGCTTATACATTTCATCAAAGACTCTCCGATTGAAAAGGCCGGTTAAAGCGTCCACACGTGCAAGTTTTTCAAGTTCATTTTTTGTTTTCATCAGCTCCCGCGTGCGTTCTTTAACCAGTTTTTCAGCCTTTTCAAGATATTGCGTCTTTATGGATTCCGATTTTTTCATCTCCTCAAGGGCCCGGGCCTGGGCAAGCGCTATATCTCTTTTTAGGATATTGATGCGGTCAGCCAGGGCAAGGGACAGCAAAAGCCCTTCCACTGCGGAACCTATTTGCATGGCATACTCAGTAAAAAAATTGTGGGGAAATATCCCGAGCATTTTGAAGATAAGTGTTATCAGACCAAAGATAAACACTGTCCATGCCAGAAGAAAAAATCTTGCCTCGCGCAACCCTTTCAAAAAAATTATGATGGCGGAAATATAGATGCAGGGCACCGTATACAGTGCGCCGAATGCCGTCAATGTTGAGGCGAATTTCATGCCCACCAGGGGCTCTGATACGGAGGTGAACATATAGACACCGATCAGGCTCTTGAGGGTAAGGTCTACTTTTGGAAGATACTGTTTGATTTGCAAAAAGGATCGGGCAAAAAACGTCATGAAGATTAAAACGAGACCCATAAAAAAGGGATAGCTGAAGTCTGCAAACCAGTTTCCAAAAGGCCAGAAATACTGGTATCCGAACCCATTGTATGTCACTTGACTCATGATATAGGCAAGGATAAACGCGATATACAGCAGGTAGTTGATGTCACGAATGGATAAAAAGATAAAAAAATTATATATCACAAGGGCAATCATTATCCCGTAGTAAATCCCGAACAACAACTTTGCATCGGCGACATGTTCATAAAATTGTGAGCCGTTCCAGAGAACGGGCGAAATGTTTACGACGGCCGAGGATCGAATATTCAGGTATATGGACTGGTTTATCGGCAGTTCGGTCCCCAGCGACAGCGTCGGTCTGCAGAAATGTACATCCCAATCGGCAAACGGGATATGATCCCCTATAACGCGAGTTTTGTATTGTCCAGATTTATCAGGGATATAGAGCGTATAAAGGTCAATGGGGGAATATGTCAGTTCGAGATACCAACCGGATTCGGAAGTTGTCTCCCCGGTCAGACGAAATCGAACCCAGTAGGATAGATCTGAAAAACCAAAATTCAATGAGGATTTTTCATTTTTGATGAATCGGCCCTGACGGTCAGCATGCCGGATGTCTTCAAAACTCATTTCTTTTCCCGCATCTATAAAATAGTGCAGTACGGGAACAACGGCATACCTTTTGTCATCTTTGGTCAGGTCAAGTTCGCCTGCCTGGGATAAAGCAGGGAACAGTAATGCCATAAAAAAGAGGTATTCAAACCATATTTTTAAATGGTGTCTCATGACTTAGGGCCTGTTTAAAAAAAAGATCCTTCTCCCAATGGGTGGTGAAGCACATGATTCTTTTCCGAAATGTTTTCCCTTGCGGACAAACCTGCTAACTCATCATACAACTTGGCAGTTCGGTGTTTCACTTCCTTTAAGGATTTTCCTGGCGTACATAGAGACCCAACCACAGTCATGGGGTCAAGTCTGCCGTTGACTCTTACTGTTTCCCGAAATTAGAACTAAGAGTCAAAAGCAGACTTGACCCCTTTTCTCTTTTCCTTGACCCTTTTTCCTCTTTCAAAACCAAATCTTTCAATTCTGAAATATCACACCCCGAACAGAAAAAACCCCATACCTTGATTCAAGATACGGGGTTGTAATATGCCTTCAAATCCATTTCGACACCCACCTTAGGTTTTCTACAACGGATTTTCTAATGGGGCAGATCTTAATCTTTTTGAATTCGAAAACTCAAGCGTTTTTTAGACAAATCCGAAAAAAATGGTGAGAAAATATTTGACAGGGAGAAAGCACCGCCCCTCCCCAATTCGATCACCGCGTGATATTTACATTTTTGTTATTGTGGTGACCATCTTTCAGAAAATACTGGATTCCGGCTTTCGCCGGAATGACGCTGTCGTATATCCACCTTGCCACGGATTGTCGTAGCGGTGATAGGAATTGCGCAGGCTCTGTTGACGTCAACCTTCGACAGAAGTCTCCTTTTCCCCTTTCATTCGCCAAGCCTCAGGCGGGAGGAAGGTGACCTTGAGGCCGAAGGGCGAGGCGATTTTCTCCAGCGTTGCAAGGGTCGGGTTGCCTGAACCGTTCTCGAATTGGGAAAGTATCCGAGGGGAAATGCCGGCCACTTTTCGGGCATAATCCTTCTGACTCATTCCGAGGATTTTGCGCATCCGGCGTGTCGCTTCCCGCACATCGATATGGCCTCGGGCAAGGTCCATGTAAAGCGCCTCTTTCATTCGGGCCATTTCAGCCGGGGTGAATCGTTTCATGGGGTCCTCCTCCATATTCGCGGCCGAGCTTCCGCAAGACCTGCCGCCACCTCATCAATCCAGCCCGCGAGTCTCTGAATGATGTCGTCATCCACATGCTCACGTTCCATGACGTCGGGCAATCGCAGGACGTCCTTGCTCAGATCCGCCAGCCAGTTTCTGGTTTCGCCGGGAGGCATGAGATTTTCAAATTTTTCGCAAATGATCCCCCACTCCGGCTGACTGCCGGGCCGCTCATCATCCCATCGGCTGACACGGCCGATACCTTCAGGATCCAGAAACATGGGCGCGAAGTCGAAAAGCGGCGAAAGTTCCACGTGGGCCCCTGTTCTTAGAATGGCCGCATTCCGTCCGTGATTGTCGGTGTTGCGCAGAGCCAGGTTAAGGATGTCCCGCAGCATGTATTCCCGAAATTCCCGCGCAGGATCGGAGGCGACCTGCGCCAGGGCACGGCAATAAATATCGTGATGTACCGCAGCGCTGAATCCGGGGATATGGGCCACGGCATATAAGCTGTTCATCCCCAGACGTTCAACGCGCCCGTCCGAGACCCTCCGGTCAAAACGAGGCACAAACAACACACCTTCTTCATAAACAAGCGGCTCACCGGTGCGGATGCCGAAATTCCTGGCAACTTCCAGGTAGGCGGCTTCATTGCGCAGGACCTGTTGATTTCGCGCGTCCGTACGGCGGCCCCGTGGAAATTTCACAAGCCGGAATTTGAAGGCTTTTTCGTCGGGCAAGGCACCCTCTGCATGAAACCGCCCGGCATGATCCTCCACGAGAAGATATTTCGGCGCTTCCCCCTGTACGCTGGAAGCCCCTGCCACATAAGCACCGCGTTCTTCCGCGTAATCCAGGAATCGTTCCCCCTGCTCGATGACGTCCCCGCAGGGAAAACCCAAGCTGAAGTGATCAGGCGAGGGTGAAGGAACGGCTTCGGCAATCCTGAGATTGCCCGGCGGAGTACCTGCGCCCTTTAGGAGCAAATGCCAATCCATTTGCGGGCCGGGAGAGAAAAGCCCGGCTACCCGATTATGCTCAACCATTTGTTTTAAAAGAAAAGCGGTTTTTTGCGATCCGCTGAAAAAGCATGGTTGCGTGGCGGGTGGAAAAAATTTTACGCTAAACCTCTGAACAGACATGAGGTTTATTGATGTGCTTCTCTTTTTCCCAATTATTTTGTAATAATAGCTGTCACAGTGCTGATTCAGCCAACAGCCGCACCCGCCGAAAAAAGGCGGTATGGGGCATCAAACCTATAGGCATTCATATGGCAACCCAGTATTTTGAAGATATACGGAATGGAGATCACCTCCCCTGCAAACCTGTATTCATGACGAAAGATTCGATCATCGCGTTTGCCAAAAACTTTGATCCACAACCATTTCATGTTGATGAAGATATTGCAGCCGGTTCGATCTTTAAGGGAATTGTTGCTTCCTCGCTACATACGCTTTCCGCATGTACTCGTGTTGTAGTTGAAGCGCAAGGTGATATTGCCATTTTAAGCGGGGTCGGCATGCATGAGGTGAACATGTTCAATCCGGTTCGCCCGGGAGATACGCTTTTCGTAAAAGCGTGGTGGACTGAGCTGAAAAAATCAAATAGCAAGCCGGATCGTGGTTTTGCGTCCATTAAGTGTGAGGTTACGAATCAAAAAAAAGAACCTGTCATCGATTATGGCTATCGGTATCTATTGGCCTGCAGAGAATTTAAGAAATTATAGTACGACAAATTATCCCCGTCTGTGAAGCATCTCAGAGAAAACTGCCATAAAATGGGACACAACGGAAGGCATTTTGATTGCAAGGACCGTTGCGGAGCGTGGGAACGGGAGAAATAATGGATGGGGATCAGTTGCACAAAAAAGAGAAGCAGGCCGGCACTACAGGGGGTAGATCCTTTCGCGATCTTTAAACCAATTTACACCGATTCTTGAACGGATGCCAAGCCAAAAATTGAAAGGTTGTGGGAAACGGTTTTTATTTATCATCCAGTATTTCTCGTAGTTTTTGTGACAATTGTTCTATTTTGAAGGGTTTTTGAATAAAGCCGTTACAACCTCGATCCAATATGGCGATCGCCTGACCGTCAATGCTGTAACCACTGGAAAGAATTGCTTTAATATCGGGATTCAGCAATTTGAGGTTGTCGTAAGTCTCCCCGCCGCTCATGCCGGGCATGATCATGTCCAACAAGACCATATCGATCCGGTCCCTGTTCTTTTCGTATATATCGAGGGCCTCTTTTCCGCTTCCGGCAATCAATACGGTGTAACCCAATACACCCAATAAATCTTCGGCAAATTCAGTCAGAATGTCTTCATCATCTACGAAGAGAATGGTTTCGGAACCCCTTAACAGGTCTTCAGTCGGTTTTTTCTCGGGGACAATCTCTTTTCGGGAGGCAGGCAAATGGACCATAAACGTGCTGCCGTGACCTTTTTGACTCTCCACCTCTATGAACCCGCCGTGGTTTTTGACAATGCCGTACGTGGAAGCCAAGCCCAAGCCGGTCCCTCTGCCCATTTCCTTGGTGGTAAAGAAGGGGTCGAAAATCCTTTCCTGAATCTCATGATCCATTCCAACCCCCGTATCCGTAACGGACAGTTTCACATACTTGCCGAGTTTATCACAATGGGGCCGTATGCAATCCGCATCAAATTCAACATTTTGCGTTTCAACATAAATCTCACCACCGGCATTCATGGCTTGCCAGGCATTAAGGTACAGATTCAAAATAACCTGTTCAATCTGTCCCCGGTCCACTTCAACGGACCAAAGGTTTTTTTCATATGTCCCGTGGATACTGATTTCCTTTCGGGTCCGGCCGAACATTCGATTCTGGTTTTTGATGAGTTCATTTAAATCGGTGGGGGTGACCTCATATTTTCCCCCTTTTGCAAACGCCAGAAGCTGCCGGGTCAGTTCGGTGGCACTATTGATATAGGTATCTATTTCCTTAAGATGTACACGATCATTGTGGAAAGCATCCTGATCCATTAACATCAGGGAGACACGCCCCTGAATAGCCGCAAGCAAGTTATTAAAATCGTGGGCGATACCGCCGGCAAGGGTTCCGATAGCCTCCATTTTCTGCGCATTTTGGAGTTGTTTCTCAAGGCCTTTTCGCTCTTTCTCCGATTGCACACTTTCCGTTACATCAATCATTGCAAAGAGATCCGCTGGTTTTCCATGATAGGGAATGGTCTTTGAATAGAGATCCCACCAGACGATGGTTCCGGTCTTCGTAACCCCCCTTAGTCGATAGTGGGTTTGTACATCGGTGTCGCCCGCCTGTTTTTTTCGGGATTGCTCCATGACGAATGGAAGGTCATCTTTGTACACGGTCCTGGCGTATTCGTAGGGTTCCCATCCATAGATTTCCTCAAGGGAATATCCGGTCACCCTGGAATACATTTCGTTGGCATATTTGATATAACCATCCTGGATGATGCCGATGGACAGCAATGATTGTTCGGAAATCAGTCTGAACTTTTCTTCGGATTCCAGAAGGGCCTCAAGCGCTTCCTTTCGTTCGGTGATGTCCCGAATATTAACAACGACTCCCTGGACCAAAGGGTCCTTAAAAAAATTGCGCCCCACGGTCTCAAAATGGCGGTAACCACCCTTTTTGTGTTTGTGCCGGTAGTTGACCGTGACCACTGCTTCGGGGTTTTTCAACAGTTCATCGAAACCTTTTTGGACATGGGGAAAGTCTTCGGGATGAATAATGTTGGCAAACGGCCCTTGAAGCTCTTCAACGGTGTAGCCGGTGATCTTTTCCGCCGAATGGCTGATAAACTTTTGTACGCCTTCCTTATCTATAAACGCCAGGATATCGGAAGAGTAGTCCACCAACAGGCTGAAAAATTGTTCCTCCCGCAAAGGCGCCGCCGCCCCCTCTTTGGGCTCAATCCGAGCCCGCTCCAATTCCCTGACCCGTTGTTTCAATTCTTCATAGGTTGGTTTCATGGTTCATCCAGAATAATATATTGATGATCGGCCGGAACTGAAAAAAACTTGAGGCAAATTTGGTAATCTCATTGTCGATTCGATGTATATCCTGAATGACCTGATGGTATTTCCGTGCCCGGTAACGGGCAGCTTCAGAAGCCTTTTTCACCCATTGGGGATTTAACCTGCTCACTTTTCATTGAAACCTCCCTTATCATTATCCATAATAAAGGATTGTTATTTCAAAGTAAAAATGTAGGGGAATTCTGTTTATTCGTCAATAACAAATCCCATGAATCCCAAAGAGCACAAAAAAGAAAAAATTTTGTGACCAAACCCGACGTTCAGGTGTATACCCGGTCAGCGTGGAACCAGTTTTCGACTCTCGCATACCTGCGCTGATTCCATTTGAGAAAGGAGATTTGTTATGAAACAAAAATGCTTAAAATTTAAGGTACTTTTAATCCTTACAGCCATAATGATGTTTTTCACATCCCATTCCCTTGCTCAGGCGCCGGAAAGATTCTTTGCACCCTATGTGGATGTGCTGCTCTACCCGACCTATTCCATAAACGACGCCTTTGACCAAACCGGACAACCGTTTTTCACCCTCGCCTTCATCACCGCCGATACCGATTGCAGACCCGCATGGGGCGGCGTGATCGCCCTGGAAGAGAACTATTATTTGGATGAAATCAATGCCCTTAGACAAAAGGGGGGAGACGTCATTATCTCGTTCGGCGGGGCCAACGGCACGGAACTGGCCATGTGCCATAACGACGTTGACGCACTTCAGGCAGCCTACCAGTCGGTCATTGATCGATACCAAGTCACCTGGGTGGACTTTGATATTGAGGGATGGGCTGTTGGCGACAGGCCCTCCATCGATCTCAGAAATAAAGCCATCAAGGGCCTCCAGAAAGCGAACCCGGAGTTGACGGTGGCTTTTTGTCTTCCCGTCCTTCCTTCCGGCCTGACCCATGACGGTCTTTATGTCCTTGAAAATGCACACGCCAACGGCGTCAGGGTGGGCATGGTTAACGTCATGGCCATGGATTACGGGGACTGGGCAGCACCCGATCCGGAAGGCAATATGGGTCAGTACGCCATCGATGCAGCGCTCAACACCTACCAACAGGCCCTGGAATTGGGGCTCAATCCCCTGATGGGCGTAACCCCCATGATCGGGCAGAACGATGTGGCCTCCGAGCGCTTTTACCTCTCCGATGCGGAAGCGCTACTGTCGTGGGCGGAATCCACAGACTGGGTCGGCATGCTGTCCATGTGGTCCGCCGCTCGAGACAACGGTCAGTGTGCCGACAAGATCTGGGCTGATCCCACCTGCAGCGGGCTTGCCCAGGCGGAATTTGCCTTCATCGACATTTTCGCCCGTTTTAACGGGGGCATCACCGGCAACATAGGCCCTCAAGCGGTTATCACATCCCCGATGGAAGAAGATATATTTGATACGAATGAGACGGTGGTACTTTCAGCAGATGCAACGGATGCCGACGGAACGGTTGTCCAGGTGGCATTTTTCGCCGACGGCATTTCCCTCGGCATAGATCACGATGCCCCCTACACCCTTTCCTGGATTGACGCTCCCGAGGGCGTTCATGTAATCTCAGCTGTAGCAACCGACAACGAGGGTGCGACGGGTTATTCTGCTTCCGTCCAGATCACCGTGGGCAGTGGCACTTCAATTTCCACCTGGGATCCAGCGGAAATCTACACGGCCGGCGATGAAGTCTGCCACAAGGGAAAAACCTGGCAGGCCAAGTGGTGGACACAGGGAGAGGAACCGGGAACCACCGGCCAGTGGGGCGTGTGGAAAGAAATGGGCTGGTGCAACGGCAATTCAGCCCCGGCCGTCACCATCACTTCGCCGGCGGATGGGAATATGTTTGACCTTGGCGAAACCATTGTTCTAACGGCGGATGCGTCTGACAGTGACGGAGCTGTTATTCAGGTTGAATTCTTCGCTGATGGCTTATCCCTGGGGGTGGATCAGGATTTCCCCTACAC
This sequence comes from uncultured Desulfobacteraceae bacterium, assembly GCA_964412835.1. GTDB lineage: Bacteria > Desulfobacterota > DSM-4660 > Desulfatiglandales > Desulfatiglandaceae > NaphS2. The sequence continues at coordinate 49,372 of CAYPQJ010000003.1, forward strand.
CCTCTCATGGGAAGATGTGCCTGAGGCTTCCTATGCCATCACTGCTGTTGCAACCGATGATCAGGGCGCCACGGGGCAAGCCGCCGCCATCCAGATCACCGTGGGTGAAATCATACCCCCCTCCGCACTTCCCTGGCGTGCGTCTGAAACCTACTGGGGCGGCGATGAGGTCTCCCACAACGGAAAACTGTGGCGCGCTAAATGGTGGACCCGTGGTGAAGAACCGGGAACTACCGGGCGATGGGGGGTATGGGAAGAGCTGAGCTGACGGATCAAGCGTTATCCGGACAGGGACTGTAAATCGAAGCTTTACAATCCCATTCAACATTGATAGTTTTTCCGACCAGTGTACACACGCAACCGGAGTTCATAGTGGTCAGAAAAATTATCTCGGGCGGGCAGACCGGTGCTGATCGAGCAGCCCTTGATTTCGCTTTGGAATGGAATATTTCTCACGGCGGCTGGATCCCCAAAGGGCGCAGGGCGGAAGATGGGAAACTGCCCGAAAAGTACCAACTCAGGGAAATGAACAGCACCGACTATGCCCGTCGTACCGAGCAGAATGTGATCGATTCCGACGCAACCCTCATATTCTCCCACGGTAAACTGACCGGTGGATCCCTGTTAACCCGAAGAATGGCCCTGAAGCATGGGCGTCCCTGGCTTCATGTGAACCTGCTCCAAACCAACAGCTTCAGCGCCGCCCAATCCATTCACACATGGATAAAGAAGCAACGCATCGGTGTTTTGAACGTGGCGGGCCCCCGACAAAGCCAGGACAAAAGAATATACCGCACCACTTTTGACATAATGGAAGCGGCCTTTCAATTATCCATGATCAGTGCCCATACGAACCCATCCGTCAGTCGGCGTTACCCCCTGCCCGAAAATGTGGACGAAGCGGTTGAGCGCCTCCTGACGCAACTGACGTTAAAAGATAAGAGTAAAATCGCTCGGACGGACAAACGGGATCTCAAGACCCTGGACCGCACGCTGGGCCGTTACATCGCGGAGAATTTCGGCCTGCGGGAGGAGAATGATGCGCTCATCTCATCCTGCGGCTTCATACTGGGGAAAGGTACCATCAAAGAGGATGAAGCGATCTCCCTCATCATCATGAAGCTCTGGGAAAAGCTTCAATCGTCCCACGGATTGAGGATCGTCCGTTGACTTCTCCCGGTAACCCGGCCTTCATATGACCGCAACAGAAGAAGCCATAGGGGAAAAAAACGCCGGGCAACCGGGATCCCTCTATAAAAAGGTCGGCATCGCATCCCTCATCATGATGGCCTCGGTTCTTCTGAGCCGGGTCATCGGCCTGCTGCGCGAAGTGGTCATTGCCTATGTAGGCGGAACCGGGGGTGAAGTAGACGCCTATCAGATGGCCTTCGTACTGCCGGAAATACTGAATCATGTTGCGGCCACTGGGTTTCTCTCCATTACCTTCATCCCCATATTCAACAAATACCTGGTCAATCATAAGGAAACAGAGGGGTGGCGAATTTTCTCCCTTATCCTCTCCTCTTTTGGAAGTCTCCTGCTCCTGTTCATCCTCGTGGCCTGGTTTTACGCGGATCACCTGGTAGCACTGTTTGCACCCGGCATTGAGGATCCGGCCATCAAGGCACTCACCATCCGAATGACCCGCATTGTCCTACCCGCCCAGTTTTTTTTCTTTACGGGGGGCCTCTTCATGGCCGTTCAGTTTGCAAAGGAACATTTCCTCATTCCCGCACTGGCCCCCCTCCTATACAATCTGGGTATCATCACAGGGGGGGTTGTTCTGGCTCCCTGGATCGGCATTGAGGGGTTTGCCTGGGGCGTGCTGATCGGTGCTGTGGCAGGAAATTTCGCAGTGCAGTGGTGGGGGGCGGCGCGTCTGGGCATGCGATTTAAATTCTGTTTTGAATGGGCCCATCCGGATTTGAGGCACTACGTCCTTCTGACCCTGCCCCTTATCCTGGGCCTCACCATGACCTTTTCAACGGAGTTTTTTTTCAGATTCTTCGGTTCTTATATGCCCAGGGGCGCTATCGCGGCCCTCAATTACGGGCTCAGGATCACGTTTATTCTCGTGGGTCTGTTCGGCCAGGCCGTCGGCATCGCTTCTTATCCCTTCATGTCCCGCCTGGCCACGGAAGGGCACATGCTCGAAATGAACCGATTGCTGGATCGAACGCTACGCGCCTTGTCCATGGTCATCCCTTTTTCCGTTTTCTTTATGGTCATTCGTCATGAAGCGGTTTTTATTCTCTTCCAGCGGGGCCGCTTTGATGCTGCGGCCACCGCATTAACCGCCCATCTTCTGCCGTTTCTACTACTGGGCGCTTTCGCCTTCTCCGCCCAGACCGTTGTGGTGCGGGGGTACTATGCCCTGCAAAACACCCTGTTCCCGGCACTTGTGGGGACGGCGGCGGTGCTGCTAAGCATCCCTGTTTTCCTGCTGAGTATGCAACAGTTGGGCGCATCCGGTGTGGCCTTGGGGGTTTCAGTTTCCGCGTTTATGCAGGTGTCCCTGCTTTACATCTGCTGGAACCGACGGACTCAAAACAAGGACAGTCACGGCGTTTATAAAACGGTTTTTAAAATGGTGCTCTTGAGCATCTTTCTGGGATCAGCGCTTGAGGCCGTCCGGCAAAACGTTTTTTCGGGCCTGGCCGGCGGGTCTTTTGCCGGCGCACTCATAACCTGTCTCGGGCTGGGGATTCTCTTTTTATGCCTGCTTTATCCGGCCTGCAGGATCATGAAAATGGCGGACATTATTGAAATTATTGAAAAACCAATTCAAAAACGCATAAAACGGTTCCGCCCGAGCCGGTAAACAACCGGAACTCCCTTGACATTTGGGTGGAATCCAAGGAAAAATCACGAAACTAAATGATAATAAGGAGTCTAACAGATGAAAGATAAACTCGGGAAATACTATTATCCATTCCCACAAAATAAAAAAGTGCGCATGTACGTACAGGAAACGGACGGCATGGTCCATTTCAGGTTATGGAATTCCGATGATCCCAAGCTATGGGAGGAACATGGCTGGGTCCCTTATGAAGCCATACGGCAGGCTTCCGCTATGTATGAGCAGAAGAATGATTTCAACCCCAACCAGGCGTATAATCTGGATATTGCAAAGGCGGCGCTGAAGGAATAATCCGTTACCGCAAATAAATGGGGTTCGAAAAAACCCACGGCCGAAGGCCGAAAAAAGGCGCCCGAAAGTAAACTTCGACACGATAGACGCCGGGGTGGTCAACGACCAGGGAAAAACGCATGCCGGACCCCCGGGCCACCAAAACACCGTTTTTTAACAAGCGGATTTCCCCCTTATGCGGTGTTTCCACAAAAACAGTGCCCGGTTGAAACGGTCTTTCTTCCCCCATTTCCAGAGTCGGTCCCCCTTTACAGGCATAAAAGAACCTGAAGCCTCCGGAAGATGCCAGCCGGTCGTGTGCAATATGAAGCCGGCCTTCTTTCATAACATTGTAGACCTGTTTTCCCGCCTCAATTGGATCCTTTGCCGGGGGATGATCCAGCAACAGGTGGATATTGATGGATGAGAGCCCATCACGGTAAGAGAGTGGCGTAAAGCGGAACGGCCCCCAGCGAAACAGTGCACCGTGGGCATCGGATCCCCCGATGGCCACCACCCGTCGCTCTGCACATGCTTTGTCCCAGAATGAGAGGGTTTTCCGACTGGGACCTTTCAGGGTCCAGGTCTTGAACAGCAGAAAAAACAGACCATGCAGGACTGTTCTAACCCGCTCTTTCCATCGGGATGAGAAATTCCAGATACAAACCCCCGTGTAACCGGTCACCGAAAGATCATTCCAGGTATAGGCGATGCTCTTTTCCCGAAACGGCATCCCCTTTTCAAAGGGATGGGCCAGGAAACCGAAACCGCCCTTTTCGTTCACGCGATCAATGACCGACTGGGGCACCAGGCCTTTCCCACGCACCATCTCCTTTAAACCAAAGGCCAAGTAGTGGTGAAACCGTTTCCCCAACTCCAAGCTCATGAGGACCAACACACCGCCATGATAACCCTCGTCTTCAACATGAAGGATTTTTGTCATGTAATCGTGATCATTTATGATAATGAAGTCAAGATTCGCCAAACCCGCGTGCCGGGCGATTTCGGAAACGGTTCCCGCGCCATCCGAATAGCGGGTATGGATGTGGACGTTGCCGGTATATTCGAAGTGATGTTTGCCCATTTTTTATGGCTGTGTTCCGGATGCAGCCAGTGCCTTGAGCCCCAGCCCCATGGGTTTCAATACGGCCGTCGCGGTAAGCGCCAGCACACCCGCAAAAGACAATACCATGTAAACCTGTTCCGGGATGGATATGGGCCGGCCTTTCATTTCAGACATAAACAGAAGGTACACGGGGCCGGCTTCCAGAACCACAACAGCACCGATAAACAGAGCACTCACCATCATATACAACAGACCTCCGAATCCGGTGGCCACCTGTCCGATATTTTCATGGTCGAATCTGGGATACATGGCGCCAAAGCCGATACCAAGAGACACGATACCAAATATCATCAGAAACATGGTAGCTGATGAGAGGAGCATCATAAACCGGGTAACTTCAAGAAAATCGTTGGTCACCACGATCAACACCAGCCCCAAGAAAAGCATGGGAACCAGGAAGAAGAAGTACTTTCCCCACAGATAGCGTTTAAGCCTCATGGGAGAGGAACGCAAGATCCAGAACGCTTCGCCCTCGGCACTCACGGCAGTAAAAACAAACCGGACCCCCACCGCCGCCAGGACAAAACCCGCCAGCCCCATATTCAGAAAAGCCAATCCATTTTGAAGAAAATCCAAGGGCAACGGGCTTTTCTCCAACGGCAGTACTTTGAAATTATACACATACACCACCACCAGGGCGAAGAGGAGAAGCAGCTGGGACCACTGGGTATTGTCCCTGAAAAAAACCCGGATATCCTTGGCCATCATCACGGACAGATCCGACTTAAACGGTTTTGTGACGACTCGGATCAACAGGTCAAGAATCCGCTTTCCGCCCATGAGCCTTTTCTTGGCCTCCTGGGCCTTGGAAAACCCGCCAAAATAGATAAAGCAGGCTGTCCGGATATTGATGACCAGCAGGGACAGCGCGGTAGACCAGATAAGGAGCAGATAAAAACCCTCCCCTGCCCTTTCGCCCCCCTGCAAACGCCCCCACAGGATCTCGGTAATCCAATGGGTGGGGAGATAGGGCGAATCGGGGGTTTTAAGCGCCGATACATAGTGCATCACCGATAGCGCCGTCTCCGGATCGACCAGTCTTTCGGGCCTCAAGAACCGAAACAGGAGATACAGCCCCACGACCATGAGAATGGACAGCAACAGAATCACGTCCCTTGTTCTCTGGGCCGGAAAAACGTGGACCAGGATCATGGTCAGAAGAATTCCCAGGCCTGAAGCAATGACCCCCATGGCGACCATCAGGTGCAGGAGGCTCAAATAGAAACCCACACCGGGGGCATATACATAACCATAAGCCCCCAGAATCGGTACGGCAAAAATCAGCGCCATCCAGGAACTGTTTAAGAAGGTGCTAAATGCCCGAGCCGCAAAAAGCACCTCCACAGACACCGGCGCCGAATGACAGAACTCAAGATCTTTGGACAGGTACAGGGTGGAAAGGGCGGTGATGATATTGCTGAAGATGAGCAGCGAAAAAAACGTCAGGAACACCATACTCAAGAGTTCCTTCGCCAGCAGATCACCGATCATCTCAACGGATTGAAAATAGACCAGCACCCGGGAAGAGAGCACAAACAGGATTAGGCCGAAGACAAGACCCAGCCCCCCCATGAACAGCGGTTTTTTGAATCCCGCCCCATGAGTCCGGCTCAGCCGGTTCCTGAAACCCAAGATACCGGGGCGCAACAGAAGCATGAGATGGCCCATTGATTACCCCTCTTTTTCCCGGGTCAAATTCAAAAAGGCTTCTTCCAGGTTGCCGTCCACGCCGGCCTGCCGGCGAAGGGTTTCACTCGTCCCCTGCGCAATCAGCCGGCCGTCCTGAATAATAGCGATTTCATCGCAGATCTCCTGGGCCACATCCAGGGAATGGGTTGACATGAACAGGGTAGCGCCCTTTTCAACCAGCTCCTTGAAAATATTTTTAACCAGCCTGGCTCCCCTGGGATCCAGCCCCACCATGGGCTCATCCACAATGAGCACCTTGGGCCGGTGCACCAGGGCACCGCACATGACCAGGCGTTGTTTCATCCCGTGAGAATAGCCTTCAATCAATTCCTCCCCCCACCGGGCCAGGCCAAAAAGGTTCAGCAAATCATTGATGCGGTGGTTAAGCTCACCGTTATTGGTGAGGCCGTAAAGTCCCGCCACAAAATGAAGAAATTCCAGGCCGGTGAGTTTTTCATAAAGAAACGGCCGATCGGGGATGAACCCCACGCATTGTTTGGCGGCAACAGGGTCTTTTGCCAGGTCATGGCCGTTGATGATGATCTGACCGTCGCTGGGCATCAAAACGCCTGCCATCATCTTGATGGTCGTCGTCTTTCCCGCACCATTGGGCCCCAGGAACCCGAAGCGAGCCCCCTGTTCTATCTCCAGATTTATCCCGTCAACGGCTCGGAGGGATTTGTACCTTTTGGAAAGATTAATCAACCGAATCATAAGCATAGTCCACGATGTCCAATTGCAGTTTACCCATCAGGGCCATCAGCTCAGCCTGTTTGTCCAGTCCCCCGTGGAGCAGCTTGATATGGGTCGCATCGGTGGGCATCTGGTTGAGGGTGGCGTCCATGGAAATCCAGTGACCGAGATACGCTTCGGTCCATGCATGATAGAAAAATCGATGGTCCGTGTAAACAATCCCCACGCATTCCCGAGCGGGAATACCGGCAGCCCGAAGGAGCGCCGTCAACAATACCGCATGCTCGTTGCAATCGCCCACCTTTGTTTCCAGAACCGTCAGAGCGTCAGGAACACTGACAACAGGCCGTTTTTCAATATTTTCATATACCCAACCCATTAGCTTTCGCGCCACAACCCGCAAATCTCTCTCGCTCCCCGCAATTTCCCGGGCTTTTTCCACAAGCGCCCTGTTATCACTCTGAATGCTGATTCCGGGTGAAATAAATTGCTTCATATGGGGCGCCATATCCGCTTTTGATAGTTTCGAAGGGGCACGTGAAGATACGCTTTCCTGAAAGACCTCCAGCATATCCTCTCTTAGTTTCTGCCGGCCCTCATTCAACGCCGAAAGGTTAAAACCGGTATCCCGAAGTCCTGTCACCTCTATTTTCAGGTAGTTAATTTCACGGGGCCGTTTCAAGGGCTGTTTTACGGGAATGGCGGCAGCATCATAAAAATCAGCCCCGGCCGAACCCTCCACATCAAACGGCGCACGATTTTTGTCGGAACGGACCAGGGTCAATCCCATAAAGCCCTCTTCTCTCAACAAAACCCCTTCTTCATCGAGCCAGAAAACCAACGTCTGCCCCCAAACTTTCGTTTCCAGACGGAAGGCGGGATATTCCCTGCCGTTTACGGGAATAACCGTCTTGTCGGTGACCTTGATCAACATTTCCTTGTGAGAAAGGATGGAAGGATCAAAAAAGGTGAATCGAAATTCGTCGCCGATTCCAATAGCACGCCCTTTGAAAAAGCCCGGAAGGCCGGCACCGATGGTCAATGGACCGACAAGGGGAATCAGATGCTCCCTCTTCTGGTCACCTTCGCCAACTTCTACGACCACACGGTTTGCTTCAACTTTTCCCGATACGCGGAAACGAACCACGCCGGAATCAATGACCAGCCGAAACTGTTTCAGCAAAAACCCTTTGTCCACAACGGCCCGGGTGGCCATACGCATGACGCTCGGCTGCCCCATCAGGTTCAGCGCCAACACCATTTTTTCAACAATGAGTTGATCCTCTCCCAGCGGGCTTAGCCGGGTTTCGGAAAAGCCGACCTTTTTCCCCTTGAGGTAGATCTCCATCCAATCGTGCTGAAACTGTTGGGCGGATTCGGGTTCCGCTTGAATCGGGGTCCCCACAATTTGACCAACTTCATGAAAATGCGTTTTTCGAATCAGTAAAGCCACCATCACCAGCCAGAGCACGACGATACCCGCCCCCAGGAAATAGAACAGCTTTCTTTTGGTGATCAGGGCCATAGATCGAGATAAGAGACGGTGTTTGAAGTTGGCATGCTTTCACACGCTGGAGCGTGGGAATGAGGAATTCGGAGCGTGGGAATGAGGAATGCGATGTCGGACGTTGGATGTGCAACGTTCATCTTTCCCTTACATCTTGTATTTTCCAAAGTCGTCAGGATCGAGACTCTCCAGGATTTCCTGCCATTTTTTCCCTTTTTCTGTCTTATCCTGGGCCTCGGCTTTCAAATCGATCTGGGTTGACCGGCTGATGACATCCTCCGAGACAAAAATAGGCGCGTCCAACCGGAGGGAAAGGGCGATGGCATCACTGGGTCTGGCGTCAATGGACATTTCCTTGCCGTTGAACTCAAAATTTATGCGCGCGTAGTACGTATTGTCCTTGAGATCACAGACCTCAATTTTGCTGACCCTGACATGAACCATGTCCATCATGTTTTTCAGGAGATCATGGGTCATGGGCCTGGAAAACTTAATGCCTTCCAGTTCGCTGGCAATGGCAGTGGCCTCCAGCAAACCGATCCATATGGGAAGTGTACCGTCCCCGTCAATCTCCTTGAGAATGACAATCGGGCTGTTGGTAATGGGATCGACGGTCAAACCGGATATGGCCATAGGTGTATACATAATTTCCCCCGGGAATTTTCAGCCTGACTGAGCTGCATCATCGGCTGTTATTTTTAACCATACAATTGTTTTTGTCAACAACCGTATGGACAATCGGATAAACGTTGGTTACACCATCTAAAAAAGGATATGAACCTCAAGAGAACCATTTGTCCTTGCCAGAACCTTTCATGAATTGTAGAATTCAGGTTAATCCTTTTCCCAAAACATCTCTGTCTGGAGAACATTGAAACCACACGTAAATCGTTTAAAGGAACCCAATGAAGAACAAAAAACCATATTTCCCCTTCGTGGTTGATTACAAACCGCGATTTTTCCTGAACTGGATTCTTTATAAACTGTTTAAACGGGTCCGCTATAACGAGAGCATGGCCCTGAAGTTAAAAGCAATGAACCGGGAAGGAACGGTGGTTTACGCCGTAAAATATCGGGGACGACTGGATTATCTGCTTTACCACTATCGTTATTTAACCAGCCGCCTGCCCTACCCTAAAATCGCCTTCAACCTGAATATGTCCCTTGTCCTTCCCCTGCCCCAGCTTTTCAAGGTCTTCAAATTTTATCTGTCTGTTCTTTTCAGTGAAGGCCGTTTTCCGAGTCCTTTTAAGACGGGCTTTTTTGAAAAAGCCATTACTGAAGGAACCTCTGCGCTGGTCTGTCTGGTGGATCCCGTTGGATTCACCCGGCATTTCATTTATGCTGAAAAAGATCCCCTGGCTTTTTTACTGGAAACCCAGAAAAAGATGGATCGACCCATCTTTGTGGTCCCCCAGTTGATTCTTTACAAAATGACCCCTGAAAAAAGCCGTCACAACCTCCTTGACATTTTCTTCGGATTTAAGGACAAAATCGGTTTTCCCAGGAAAATCGTCCTTTTTTTCAGGCACAACCGTCGCGCATTTATCGATTTTGGGGACCCCATCAATATACAACAATATATGGCGGACAAACCTGAGAATCTCCCACCCGAAGAGATGGCGGCGGAAGTCAGAAAAGCGCTCCTTGAAAGCATTGATCAACAAAAACGGGTTATTCTGGGACCGGTCTTGAAATCCAGACAGCAATTCAGAGAGACCGTTTTGGGCGACCGGAAAGTGATAGAAGCCATCGGGAAAAATGCTTCCAACAAAAAGACCGGCCTGAAACACAGCAAGAAAAAGGCGGTAGCTTATTTCAATGAAATCGCCGGGGATTACAACATTACCGTTTTACAATTCTCCTCTATCGTATTGCGCTGGGTTTGGAAAAAAATGTTCCAGGGCATCGATTTAAGCCCCCAAGAACTGGCCAATCTCAGGGAATGGACCCGAAAAGGACCGGTGATCTATGTCCCTTCACACAAGAGCCATATTGACTATCTGATTCTCAATTATATTCTCTACGAAAACCACCTGCACATCCCCAGAACCGCTGCGGGCAAAAACCTCGCCTTCTGGCCGCTGGGCAATTACTTCAGAAAAACGGGCGCGTTCTTCATCCGAAGGACTTTCAAGGGCGCCAAGCTCTATTCAACGGTTTTTTCACGTTATATTAAGGCGCTCCTTCAGGAGAACACCCCTCTGGAGTTCTTTATCGAAGGTGGCAGAAGCCGGAGCGGAAAACTGATCCTTCCGAAAATCGGGTTCCTCTCCATCCTCATCGATGCCTATCGGGAGCACTATTGTGAGGACCTCATCTTTGTCCCGGTATCGATTGTTTATGATCGCATTCTGGAAGAACAGGCCTACCTGAAAGAATTGGGCGGGGGCAAAAAGGAAGCGGAAAACCTACAACAGGTTGTAGGTGTCAGACGGTTCTTGAAAAAGAGATATGGTAAAGTCTACATTCGTTTTGGTCAGCCCATTTCCATCAAGCAATACCTGGCCGAAAAGCCGCACCTGGAAAACAAAAGATATAAACACCTGGCCTTTCACATCATCAGGAGCATCAACAAAGCCACCCTGGTGACACCCATGGCCATTACGGCATCTGCGATCCTGGCCAAACACCGTAAAGGTTTTCAAATCCATGAGATAACGGAAACCGCCGAAAGCTTTCTAACGTTCATCAAAACACGCGGAACACCTGTGGCCGATTCATTTCAACAATGTGAAAACGCCATTGAGGAAACCCTGAGCGTTCTCTTGAAGAGCCATGTACTCGAAACCATCAAGGATGTGGATGATACCGAGAAATTTTATTTTGCAAAAGAAGGGAAAATGCCTGAACTGGAGTACTACAAAAACAGCATTATCCACTGTTTCATACCCCATGCCTTTGTCTCCCTTTCCCTCTTGACCGGAAACCGGGAAATCACGCCGCGAGAAAATGTGATCGTGGACTTTGCCTTTCTCAAAAACGTTTTCAGGTATGAATTCATTTTTGAAGAAGAGACCGAAACCCCTGACGAGGAAGTCAACAACATCCTCGAATATTTTTTCCAGACATCCCTTCTGGTCAAGAGCGAGGTCAGTGCGGGCTACAGCCTCACCCGGCCCGGCCTTGAACAAACCATGGTCTGGGCCAATCTGGCGAAAACATTCCTTGAGTCCTACTGGATCGCAACGCGCGGCATCATTAAACGCCAGAAGGACGGTAACAAGCGCTCGGACATGCTCAAAAGCATGACCTACCTGGGACAGCGCTACCACAAACTGGGACTGATCGATCATCTGGAGGCGGTTTCACAGATCACTTTCAAAAACGCCATCCGTATGATCGAGGAAGATTTCCCCCTGGCTACGGCTGATTCCGAAGAAGACCGGCGGGCCACCTGTGAAAGCCTGGGCCTATTCAGCAAACGACTGTATCAGTTTTCCCAATACAATAAATAGGTTATTTTCCGACAGTGGCCATGACACCCCTACCTGTGGATTTCGTTCCGGATACTGTATCGTTCTTGATCAAGAAGCTCGAACGGGCGAATCATCGAGCGTTTGTCGTGGGCGGCGCCGTCAGGGACATCTGTCTGGGCAGGCCGGTGGTCGACTGGGATCTGGCCACCTCGGCATCGGTTTCCACTTTACAGGATATTTTCAGGGATACATCCCATTTCACCCCGGGCCACGGCACCGTCGCCGTTGTTATCGATGGACATTCCTATGAGATAACCACATTCAGGGGTAATGCGAAAACGCTCGAATCGGATCTCTCCAAAAGAGATCTGACCATCAACGCCATGGCCCTAGACCCTTCGACCGGAGAAATCTTCGATCCCCACAACGGTCGACGGGATCTGCAAAACCGAATCCTTCGCGCCGTTGAAAATCCCGAAGATCGTTTTCGGGAAGATCCCCTGCGGCTGTTCAGAGCCGTAAGGCTCGCAGCACAACTCGATTTCCGAATCCATCAGAAAACAAAAGAAGCAATTTCAGCATTGGCCCCTTCGATTTCAACGGTCGCGCAGGAGCGGATCCGGGACGAATTGATGAAAATCCTTCTGGTCAAAAAACCCTCACGGGCCCTCAACTCCCTGGCAACCCTGGGGCTTCTGAAGGTTTTCCTGCCGGAACTCCTTGAAGGGCGTCTTAAAAGGCAGAACCATTACCACCGTTACACGATCCTTAAACACATCTTCCTAACCGTGGACAACGTTGACCCAACGCCCCTCCTTAGACTCACAGCCCTTTTTCACGACATTGCAAAGCCCCGCATCCGATTCAAGGAAGGTGGCATCTGGCGGTTTCATGCCCACGAAAAGGCCAGCGCCGTGCTTGCGGAAGAGATTATGAAGCGGCTGAAGTTCAGCAATCAGATGATTCAGAAAGTCACCCACCTCATTAAAAACCATATCATCGGATACAAGCCCCAATGGAGCGATGCGGCCGTTCGGCGGCTGATTAATCGGGTTGGTGCTGATGCTATGGTGGACTTTCTAACCTTTCGAAAAGCCGACATTCTGGCCCATGGTAAACAGACTGGAAACCAGAATCTGCTCACGGAGCTTGAGAGAAGGATCCAGGCGCAAATCGCATCTTCCCCCCCCATCCATGTATCGGACCTGGCCATCGACGGCAATGCGGTCATGATGTTGACAGGGCTTTCACCCGGTCCCGCCGTGGGAAAAATACTGGCTGAACTGGCTGAAAAAGTAATAGAAGACCCCCACTTGAACCGGCGGGAGAGCCTCGAGATGGCGCTTAAAAAAATGTGAGGATGGGGTCACATCTGATTTGTGAATTGAGTACCGCATGGTTTTTCTGAAAATCTTGATCTGTCTTCATTTCATCTTCCACCCTTTTCACACAAAATCCCTTTCTATGCGACACCATATTGTTAACGATCAAAGATCCCCTTTGACATAAATGGAAATATATCCTAACATTCGTTAAGTTTAACACCTATTTTTTTGCACCCTTCATTCATGAATTTTATTCTTTTTTTAAGAGAACCAGCTTCAAAAGGAGCCTGACCATTGGGCCATAAACCAAAGGTTCTTCTGGTTGACGATAATCCCGTTAACCTGAAAGTAGCAAAGATGCTTCTGGAAAAAGAAGGGGTTCAAGTGGACAGTGTTATGGATGGTGAAACAGCCATGGCCGCCATAGAGAACACTTCCTACCAAATGGTTCTGATGGATGTTCAGTTGCCGGGAATGGACGGCCTTGAAACCACAAGACAAATCCGTCAATGGGAAATGTCTTACCCGCAGGGTGAAGATCACCCCCGCATACCCATCATCGCCCTGACCGCCGCGGACCAGGAAGAAGAACAACAGGCATGCCTGAAGGCCGGCATGGACGACGTCATTTTGAAGCCTCTCCGCCCTGAAAAAATCAAAAAGGCCTTACAATTCATCTTTGTTGATCACAAAAGTAACGAAAAATTATCCACCAACATACTTAACAAGCTGAAAGAAAAGGAAACATCCGCTTCTTCCACCCCAATCACATCACCTATTCGGTGTCTGGTGACCTTTTCCCTGGGCAACGAGAAATATGCCTTTGATATGGGCTTCATGAAGAAAATACGCTGGGCGGAGGGCATTACACAGGTCCCCGGACTTCCGCCTCATATTCCCGGAATCATCAATCTTAGAGGCGAAATCATTTCGGTGGTAGATTTAAGGGCTTTGCTGGGAATTTCTTCTGAAACCCCTTCAAAAGCCACCATCATGGTCACCAGTATGAAGGGGGTAGACGTTGGCTTTCTCGTTGACAGTGTGGATGAAATTATCGATCTCCCGTTAAAATCCATCGATCCACCCATGATTACCTTTGAGAAGGAGTATTCAGAATTTATTGATGGAGAAACACGCATGGATGAAAGCCTGGTAGTCATTTTGAACTATGGAAAAGTTATGGCCTCTGAAAAAATGAATATTCACAAAAAATAGCTCACATGACCCCTGCCACTGACACCCGGAACATGCATCGCAAAACCTTCGATTTCCTTCTCTTCCGACTGGGATCGTTTCTTCTGGGGGTGGCGGCTGAACAGGTCATTCGGATCACACGCGGGAACATGCCCCAAATAAATCCGGGCAGCCGACAGGTGGACCTGAGGGACATTTTTCGGATGTCACCCCACACGCAAACGAACGATTCGAACGCCGTTCTGGAGGTCAAAAGCCAATTCGGCCGGACTTACGTTCCCGTGGACGCGGCGGAAGGCACCGTCGCCCTGGAACTGGACCAGATAAAAAAACTGCCGCCGTTGATTGATTTCCACAAAAGCCATCCTGCATTATGGGGGCTGGCTTTACTGGATGAAAATATAGTGTTTCTCCTGGATCTTGACCAGCTGACGTCTTTTGCACCATAATCGGGGGACTAGCAAATGAATGCATTGCAGAAAAAAATCGGGTTCACTCAATTTCTGTACTTTGTCGCCATAGTGGGCCTCCTGGGCATTCCCTATGTTCTCTTTTCCCTTGAAATGACCCCCGACCAAATGAGACAGCTCCTGATTACCTATGCATGGGAAGGCATATTGTTCTGCGCCCTGTGCACCTGGTTACCCATGCACTGGACACGCATTATCCCCACCCATGAAGAAACGGGCATGGACGACCGGCCCCAGGATTCGGAGCACCTGAAACGGAGTCTCGCACCCGCCTTCAGACTTCCCCGGAAAATTGCCGTTGTTTCACTTGCGGCGATCCTTTTCGCCTTTGCCATCGGCGTCCTGCAGCTGGTTGCGTTTGCCCAATTTGATTTGATTCAATCCGTTGAAGCGTTTACGGCGGGTATTATCATCAGCATCGTCTATGCCATTTGCACTTTTTTTAATATTGAGCGGGCACTTGCGCCCCACCTGGGCCGAATGGTCCATCAGTCGGGCATAAAAAATCCGCCCCGGGTCTTTTCCATTTTCAGTAAAGTAATGATTGTCTGCGTGGGAATTATGGGTGTTGCAGTTCTTTTTGAAGTGAGTATCAGCTACGTATACTCTATAAGACTGCTTGAATCGGAATTAACCAAATCGGCAACCGAGGAACTCATTCGGCTCAAAGCGTCACTTTATGGAAATTCCTTCAACGAATCGGAAAGCCACAAAATATTGGAGTTGTTAAACCGCCTGGACTCGGAAAGCAATACCCCCCTGTTTCTTCTAAACAATCAGGGGGAAATCCTTTCGGGGAAACCGGCCCTCCCTCCAAATTCTGAAAATAGCAGTGCTTTAAAAAGACTGTTTCTAACCCTTAAAGAAAACCCCATCAAAAAGGATATCATCAATAAAATCATTTGGTGTGCCGTTTCCATTGAT
>CAYPQJ010000004.1:0-15446 GCA_964412835.1 uncultured Desulfobacteraceae bacterium
GTAAAGGTTGTATTCAACACATCGGGAAAATTCTTGACCAGGAGATCCGTTACCAGAAACCCCAGTTCAGTGGGGCTGAATCGTCTTTTTTCAACCGACACATATTCTCTGCCACTGATATTGGCCAGGATGGCAGCATAGGTGGAGGGCCTGCCAATGCCGTTTTCTTCAAGTGCTTTGATCAGGGAGGCTTCCGTAAACCGCGGAGGCGGCTGGGTAAAATGCTGTGCGGGATCCAGCTTCAAAAGGTCCAGGATCTGCCCCTTTGTTAAGGGTGGCAGTGGGGTATCCGCCCCATTGGGCTGCCCATCTTTTGCTTTTAATGTTTCCTTCTGTTCTTGATAAAGGACGGTAAAGCCCTTGAATACCATCACCGAGCCGGTAGCACGGAACCCGGCGTTTCCAGCGTGGATTTCCACCTGGGTTTTGTCCAGCTGTGCGGGGCTCATCTGACAGGCCACGAACCGTTTCCAGATCAGTTCATAGAGGGCCGACTGTTCCCGGCTCAGGTATTTTGATATGGTTTTGGGCGCCAGGTCCACAAAAGTGGGTCGGATGGCTTCGTGGGCTTCCTGTGCCCCTTTGCGACTCTTGAAACGATTGGGCTTATCCGGTAGAAAATCCTTTCCAAACGCCTTCTCAATATACGTGCGCGCCTGATCAAGGGATTCATTTGAAAGGTTAAAGGAATCGGTTCTCATGTATGTAATCAGACCTACCAGACCTCTTTTTCCCAGGGCAACCCCCTCGTAGAGGCTCTGAGCAATGGACATGGTCTTTTTAGCGGAATAACGCAATCTTCTGAAGGCTTCCTGCTGCAAGAGACTCGTGATAAAGGGTGGGGGTGAATTCTTTTTGGTCCGCTTTTTAGTGATTTTTGAGATTTCAAAAGGGAGTTCTTCGATCTCGGAGAGGATGCCAAAGGTCTGTTCTTTATTGGCAAGGTCTGTCTTTTTCCCTTTGTATTGAAAAAATTTGGCTTCAAAAGGAGGGGGTTTTGTGCCTTGCAGGTGTGCTGTCAGGGACCAGTATTCCTGCGCTTCAAAAGCCTGAATTTCCCGTTCACGATCGCAGATCATCTTTACGGCCACGGATTGGACGCGGCCGGCACTTAAACCTCGTTTAACCCGCTTCCAGAGAAGCGGTGAGATTTGGTAGCCCACCAGACGATCCAGAATACGCCGGGTCTGCTGAGACTCGAATTTATTCCGGTCAAGGGTTTTGGGTGATTTAACGGCCTCCTGAATGGCTTTTTTGGTGAGCTCGTTAAAGAGAACCCGATAGATTTTCTGTTTATTTTTTCCCTTGCCCAACTCCTGGGCCACGTGCCATGCAATGGCCTCCCCCTCCCGGTCCGGATCCGGCGCCAGGTAAATGGCGTCAGCGGTTTTCCCGGCGGCTTTCAGATCCTTGAGGACTTTCCCTTTTCCTTTAATGATGACATAGTCGGGCTCGAAATTTTTCTCAATATTAACGCCCAGTTTGCTGACGGGTAGGTCTTTCACATGCCCTACCGAAGCCATGATTTTAAAATCGGGTCCCAGGTATTTCTTGATGGTTCTGGCTTTGGCCGGTGATTCAATGATGAGAAGGTTTTTCGGCATTCTTTAGATCCAGTCTTTGTCTTCCAAAGTAAGTTTTTAAGGTTTAACAACGTACGTACATTTTTCCAGGGAGTTGCCGAATGGTTCCGTTTAATTCCATTTTGAGCAAAATCATGGACACCTGGCCCGCATCCAACGCCCCTGTGCGTGCGATCTGGTCAATATGTATGGGGTAATTCCCGATGATGTCGTATAGGCGGAGCTCAAGACCTTCCATCCGTCCCTTTGGCAACGGTTCCTCCCGCTCCTTTTTCACCCCCACTCCTTGCTTCAAGAACCATAATTCATCCAAGATATCATCGGCGTTTTCAATGAGTTTGGCTCCCTGTTTGATGAGCCAGTGGGTACCGGTACTTTTAAAAGAATCTATGCTTCCGGGAACGGCAAATATTTCACGGTTCTGCTCGAGGGCAAGGGCGGCCGTAATCAGAGATCCGCTTTTTCGAGTCGCTTCAACGACAGCGACCCCTCGACTGAGGCCGCTGATTACCCGATTTCGAATGGGGAAATTCCGGGGCTCGGGGGCTGTTCCCATGGGGAACTCGGATACAACCACGCCTTTTTCGAACATTTGTTCAAATAGCTTCCGGTTTGATTTGGGATAAACCACATCAATGCCCGTGCCCAGTACGCCGATGGTAACCCCCCCGCCCCGAAGGCATCCGCTATGCGCGGATCCGTCAATCCCCCTCGCCAGTCCACTGACCACGCCGGCGCCCCTTTTCGCCAGGCCCATTGAGATGTTTTCGGCGGCCTTCAAACCGTAATGGCTCGGATTTCGAGACCCGACCAGGCCCACAAAGGTTTGCTCCAGGGGAATGTCCCGCCCCTTCACGAACAAAACCATGGGTGGATTGTGAAGCTCACGCAACAGAACCGGATAAGCGGGATCCTGATACGTCAAAACCTTCGCCCCGGTACGTTCAGCCTTTAAAATCTCCGCTTCGGCCTGTTCCAGCAATCCTCGATCCAGAATCTTCCGGGCGATCCCCTTCCGAAGCCCTTCCACCCCCATCAAATCAAAAAAACCCGCTTCAAGGATGGCGTTAACGTCAAGGAATTTCTCAAACAGTCTCCTCAGAACCACATTGCCCAGTCCGGGAATCATGTAAAGGGCCAGCCATGCCTGTCTTTGGTCCTGTGGTATGGTCATATGGTATCAAAGGTCTCGAATTTAAGGC
This sequence comes from uncultured Desulfobacteraceae bacterium, assembly GCA_964412835.1. Lineage (GTDB taxonomy): Bacteria > Desulfobacterota > DSM-4660 > Desulfatiglandales > Desulfatiglandaceae > NaphS2. The sequence goes on from CAYPQJ010000004.1 coordinate 2,786, forward strand.
TGGAATGGCGGGAATATAAAACAGGATAAAATGGATTAGTCAAGCCTTTTCTCAATCGGGCAGCTTTGATGTTCAATTTACCGAACATTTCACCATGGTTGCCAGGAGGTAAAGGCTTTCGGGTAAATCCTGTTTCAAATCAATATGTTCTTTGATCTTTATCAAAACGGGGACCAGTTCATTTCTAATGTCAATCTTTTTGAAGCCTTCATAGCCCTGGGCCGCCAGGGTTTTTTCAAGGGCATGGTTCAAATTTACCGCTTTGATCATTGTTCCGTTTGGAAAATCCCTTTTTGCGTTCAGCACAACCGCAGTTGCCGTTTCCAGCCTCGATTCCACAATAATGAGATAACCCAGCACCAGGTCCGGCAGGTCCGCCCCGCTTGTGCCGGATGCTTCCATGCGGGTCTCAATGGCAAAAAGATTGCCCCGTTCAAGGCCGTGCTTATACCCCTGATTGATATAGACCACCGAATATTGCCCTTCCAATTCAAACTGGTCTTTGGAGGCCACAATAGCGGCACTGCAGCTTTTGCCGTCACCGCATTTTTTCCAGTCCGGGTTTGACGGCTGTATGCAATGTGAAACCGGTTTATAAGGCAGAAGCGGATCTCCCACCCGCATGACCCTGTAACTTTTTATGATCTCCGCTTTGAACGAACGTTCGCTGACCTTTTCTTTCAGGACAATTTTTCCCAGAAACAAAACGACGGTTCCCACATCCGATCCGGTAAGCGGATGATCCAGGTCCTCCGATTCCCTGTAAAGGTAAAAGATGTCTCCGGACTTGACCTTACGGTCTTTTTCAAACGTCACATAGATGTTGTCGTATTGGGCCAGAAAGATTCGCTCTGTTTCATCGGCGGTCACACGACCCCAGGGTTTTACCCCTTCAGGCGATAAAAAACCCAGCGCCTCCACATTGCAATATGCAGACACATCAACCCCTTTGGTTGCCCACGTGGCATCATCCGCACCGATCAAGGACTGTAGCCCTCCCTCACTCTGTGTTGAACCCTTCTTGATGGGCACATCTTCCAAAAGAGAAATAACATCACCGGGCTGGAGGCGCCCGGGATCGGTTACAAAGGAATTCTTTTTCCACAACTTCGGCCAAAGATCCCGGTTTCCATAGTATTGAACGCTGATACTCTGGAGGGTATCTCCCTTGACCACGGTGTGGGTTGAGGGCTGGGCCCAGACCACGACACTTCCAAACACAGAAAATAAAAAGACGTTTAAACTGATCCGGAAAACAAAAAAAAGCAAATGTCTTTTTCTCAAAGCATCCTCCCATTGAATCATTTGCTCCCAAGCATCAAGCACTCAAAGCCGACGCACAACAACACCTATACAAAGCAGGTCTTCAATTTGTCAAGCAGATCAAAAATAAAAATTGCAAACATTAGATTAGAACATGGACGGAAAGGGGCTTTTGGGTTAGAATTTTAGGTTACGGGGTCCGTTATTGCTGTTGGCCATAAGGCGGCCCCGAGGAATGGAGTCGAATCCCATTGAAGCGAATCTTCATTATCTTTTCCCTACTCATTCTGGCGGGAATTCTGATGTTCAAGGAAAACCGGTTACAACGCCCTGAAGGGTTTTCCGGGGAAGGGTGTCTGTTTTGTCACAAAGAGATGTCGGATTCCGACCGATCTCATCCAGCGGCTGCCTTTGGATGCAGCTCCTGTCACATGGGAAACCCCTATTCCCTGGACGAAAAAAGAGCACACACCACCCTGGTCAAAAACCCGGGAGATCTTCGAGTGGCCGAGATGACCTGCGGAAAATCCGGTTGCCATGGAGAGATCGTGGGCCGTGTGAACAAAAGCCTTATGGCCAGCAACAGGGGTATCCTAAGGATTGTTCAGGATGAATGGGGGAAGGGACAAGAGGACGCATTTGTTTCGTCAAAACCCCTGAATGTGAGGGATCTGTATGGAAAATCCCCCCCCCGAAATGCCCCACTCGATCTCTACCGAAAAATGTGTGGCGGGTGTCATTTATGGAAAGAAAAGGAGGGCAATAAAGGCGAAGTGGGCAGAAGGGGCGGTGGGTGCAGTGACTGTCATGTGGTGGACGTGGACAAGGTGAAACCCCCGGAGGGCCTCCTGATTCAACATCCTGAAATAACCACAAGAATACCTTCTGAAAACTGTGTCAAATGCCATAATCGATCGGCGAGGATCGGATTGTCCTATTTCGGAAAATTCGAATCAGCAGGATACGGCACGCCCTACGAAGGCGACGATTTGAGCAGCAGGCGGCTTTCCGGCAGGCGATTTTATCTTGATCTTCCGGCCGATATCCATTTTGAAAACGGAAAAATGGTCTGCATCGATTGCCATACGGCCACCGGGTTGATGGGAGACGGCCATCGATATGACAAAATGGCGGATCAGGTGGATATTACGTGCAACGCGTGCCATTCACCCCGGTTTACATCCAATCCGGAGGCTGAGGCTCTGGCAGACCGGCTGGCCTTTTTAAACGGAAAAATACCGAAGCCCGGGAAAACCCCCATCGGTTTCACCCGAAAAGGAACCCCCCTTTACAATCTTCAAAAGGTTAATGGAAAACCGGTTTTTTACCGGAAAATGGATGGTCGGGCCTTGAAACTGCCGGTAGTGAGTGATTTGAAAAAAGCACATCATAACCTGAATGGCCACGACCGGCTCTCCTGCCAGGCCTGCCACAGCGCCTGGATTCCCCAATGCTATGGGTGCCATTTGACTTACCAGAAATCAGCTCTGCAGAAAGACTGGATCAACGGGAAAAAAACCTATGGCAAATGGAAAGAAGCCCGTTCCTATCTGCGGTTTAGAACGCCCACCCTGGGGCTTCACGGTGATGGCCGCATCTATCCCCTCTCACCTTGCCAGGTGTTTTTTTCCGCCTTCGATGATGCCGGTCAATTTATAAAAACGGAATCCTTTACAAACCTCAACCTCTCCGCATTTGATCCCCACACCACCCGGGGGAAATCCCGCACATGCATCGATTGCCACGCAGACCCCAAAACCATTGGACTGGGAGCGGGTATTCTTTACCAAAATGAGGGAAAACGTGCTTTCAGGCCCACCCACCATGCTTCGGACCACGGGCCGGGCCTCTCCTTCCCTTTGGACGGTTTTGTGAACCTGGCGGGAAAATCCCTTCAAGCAGGGGCTAAAAACGGGGTGAGGCCCTTTGACCGGAAGGAAATAGATCGGATCCTCTCGGTGGAGCCGTGTCTCGGATGTCACAGCACCTATGAAGACAAGATTTACCGGGATTTCCCGAAATCCTTGAAACGATTTACAACGGATGAGGGATTGCCATGCCTGAATTAAGCCCCATCCCTCGCTTTTTCCGCAAATTCTGTCCGGTGGCACTTATCTGGCTCTGTTTAGTATTGGCCCTGCCCTTCTTAAGCAATTCCGCATCTGAAGAAAATTTACATAAATCCGATTTCCGTGACTGTATGTTATGCCACAAAGGTATTGAGGCCATCAGCCCCAACCATCCCTTTGCTTGCGCTATGTGTCATTTATACCCGAAGGATCGACACAACAGGCCTCTTACGAGCCACCAGAGCATCCTTTGCAACCCTTCCGATCCCAAGACCGTGCGTCAGTTCTGCCTCCCCTGTCACCAGAAGGAAATTTCAACCCTTGAGCATTCTCTGCACGGGTCCATGGCAGGCATAATCAACCAGACCCGATTTCTCTGGGGTGCTCAGGAAACAGCCGCTCCGGCCGTCTATGGCATTAAAGGGCCCCTCAAACCCCTGCCGGATCCTGATTTTTTCCCCGCTCCCCAAAAGCCGGAGGATCTCGTGGACGATTTTCTGCGAAGGCGCTGCCTGAGATGCCACATCCATACGCGGGGGCCGGGTGGGGTCGGCCTTTATCGGTCCACCGGCTGCGCCGCATGCCACATGCATTACAGCGATGACGGCCGTTACCGGGGAAAGGACCCGGCCATCTCAAAATCCAAGACCGGATATCCGTCCAGACACACCTGGACCCGACAGATCCCCAACGAACAGTGCCTTCACTGTCATCACCAGAATCATGTGGGTGCTGACTATGAAGGACTTTTTGAGCATGATTACCATGACGTTTTCCGTTCCCCGCTGGTCCGGGGAGAACCGAAACCCAGGACCCATGGGTTGGATTATCACCACCTGTCCAAGGATGTCCATGCCGAAAAGGGCCTCTGGTGCATTGATTGCCACACACGAAAAGACATCATGGGAAACGGGATTTCCTACAGTTACCAGATGGAAGTTCCCAAACGGTCCTGCAGGGATTGTCACGGGGGATTTGAGGGGCATTTGCCGGATCCATCCATTTTGGCCATTAACAAAGAGACGGACGGTTTTTATTTTGTTTCCAGGAACAAAGGGCAAAAGCATCCCCTGCCTTTGTTTTCCGCCACCTCAACCGCTCACCACATTGATGCCCACAAGAACGTTCGCTGCAGTGCCTGCCATGCCCAGTGGTCCTACCAGGATTACGGTTTGAGTGTCATACGGGAAGAGATCATTCAGGGCTACAAATGGAGTGAACGAACGGTTCAGGGGGATCCGAAGATGGAAAAAGAGCTGAAAATGCATACGGAAAAGGATGTGGTCGGCTACCCCGTTTCAACGGACTGGTTATCCGGCGAAAAAAGACCGGGAATCTGGTCCATGGGCTGGCGGTTCAGGCGATGGGAGCCTATGCCCCTGGGCGTGGATCAGGAGGGACGTTTTGCCATTCTGCGACCGCGATATCAATACCTGGTCTCTGCTGTAGACCGAATGGGTCATGTGTCCCTTGACAGCGTTGCCCCCCAAAGGGGGGACGGAAGCAAACGGGGATGGGCATTCATGCCCTATGTCCCGCACACCATCGCCCCGGTTGGAAGAGGGTGCTTTTCCTGCCACCAGAACCGGGTTGCAGCGGGGTTGTCTCCGGATGAAAAGCCAACCGTGGACACCCGTCTTGTCATTCCTTCCCCGCCGGCAGTCAAATCCATGCGCCTGCTCAACGCTCAGGAACAAAAAAAACTGCTCCAACCCGGGGCAGGGTGGCACAGGGAAAGGCTCAGGAGTCTACGGAAAGATAATTGATGGTAATCGTTCACAGGGGATAGGATGAAATTCGAAGATTTGAAAATGCTGATTTCCTTACCTTCCTTGATCCGTGGGTACCGTCAGTGAAGGCGATCCCTGATGGTCTTTGCATAGGTGGAAATTGATCCACGAGGAGGTTCGGTCCAGTTCCCAATTGCGGGGCGGGATAAACCCCTGATAGATTTTATCGGGTCTGCCAATAGCCGCCCAGCGCCTGTAAGCCCTGAACCACACGCAATGGCGGTCCGGGTTAACCTCACAACGGCTTTCCCGGCTGCCGCCACAGGGGCCGTTACGGGTATGTTTGGGGCATTGGGATTCCGGACAGAAAAATGCCAGATGTTGAAGGCCGCAATCCCCGCACTCCCGGCACGAAAAAAGCATCTTTTTGGAGATGTCCTCCAGGGTTTTGGTGAAAAGGTACCCAAAGGGTCGTTTCTCAAGCCTGGCGCAGAGATTCCTGTAAATGCCTGAAAACAGAGCATCATGGCTGAAAAAAGTACGGTGAACCTCCCGATAAACCCCAAAAAGCATTTTTTCCCCGGCTGATATGGTACTCATCGAAGGACTCAATTCCGTACCGCAAAGCCCGGTTTCAGGATCCCGGGCATACCGGTAAAACCCGTTTTTCTGCGGAAAATCGAAATCGGGGACAAAGTCCCGCCATCGTTGCTGGATCTGCCCCATACGATCCAGAATTTGCGCCAGGGTGTCAAATTTGTGGTTGATGCCTCCGAAATGGGCTCCCTTGTACCCCAGACCTTTGAGAACCACCGCCAGCCTAGCCGAACGTTCAACAGCCGCCAGATGCCCTTTTTTCTTGTCCTGCCATTCCCCCTGTACCTGTTTTAGCAGCTCAGGGTTTACCACCACGCCGGGCACCCGTCCACTGGCCATGATTTTCGCCACCGTTGGCGTCAGGACATACACCGATCCCAGGGTAGGGGTTTGGATATCCCACTCTCTTTGAATACAGAGCAGTTCATGAAATTTTCGAACGTCATAACCCAGTTGGGTAATGATGAAACGTGCTGAAGCCTTCACCTTTTTTCGCATTTTGGCGTATTGGCAAAAGACTTCTTCCTGCGTCTGCTTGAACGGGGAAACCGCGCATCCCACAAAAAAATTTTCCTGATCATCCACAGCCAGCGTGCCTTCTCCCATCATCTTGAGCATGACGAGAAGGCTGACGGCATCCAGATCAAAAACAGGCGCCCCTCTTCCGGCAAACCCTTCTCCTGAAAAATCACCGGTAAGCGCCAGGATGTTTCGGATTCCCATATGCCCCAGTTGGAGGGCACGGCTTTCAAGGCCTACCCGGTTCTGGTCGCGGCAGGTGAAGTGGACAATCACATCCATCCCTTTGCGGATAATGTCCCTTCCCAAAACATCCGGGCTCAGGGAGGGATGGCCACCGGGATTGTCAGTGATGCTCACAGCCGAAACCCTGCCGTCTGCAAGAGCATTTTCCGCAATAGCCATCACCGTATCGACGGAACGTCCCCGGGACTGCTCTCCCGGAACCAGTTCCAGCGTGATGACAAAGGATTCCGGATCGGAAATGTCCTTTCGAAATGTCCGGGCAGGCCTTTCTGTCATGGGGCCTCCATGTTCGTTACGCATCATCTGTCTCTTGTTCAGTATTTCAATGAACAAATTTACCAGATTTAGAAGGAACATTGGAAGAAAAAAGGTAACATCCGCAGAAAAGCCTGCCCTTTAAGCAACCCGAGTTTAAGGAATTTCATTAATATTGAGCATTTTGAAACAGCAGGGGCATCTTTTAAGATGTTCCCTCATATCATCCCCCCTTGACCAGAACAGCGGCCGGCATTGGGACCCTGAAAAACGATACTGCACCCATACGGGAAATCCGCACCCACAAAATCTCTGTTGCATTTTCCATTCCTCCTTTTGTACATTTTAATAGCCTTGTGTTTATTGAAAGCAACATCTCGGGCAAAAAAATATTCGGCGGTCTTTTCATCTGTACTCCCTGCCTGCCCATACCACTTTTCCGATGATGCGGGCCACGTTCATTTCAGCCTCTTTCAGAAAAATAGGGGCATAATCCTTGTTGTCGCTCTGCAGTACCAGGTTGTTCGGATGCTTTTCCACCCGTTTGACCATCACCGTGTCTTCAATGCCCACCGCATAAAGTGCACCGGCAATAATCGCTTTCTGGGATTCATCAACCAGGACCGTATCACCGTCTTTTAACTCAGGCGCCATGCTGTTGCCGAAGATGTCCATCAGGACCATTGAGCCGGCACTTCCCTTTCGGCTCAACCAGTCTTTCCTGAAAGCGTAGAACCCCTGAATATTCGACCCCACCTCAAAAGAGCCGTCGCCTGCACAAAGGCGTGCATTGACTTTCGGAATTTTTTCGAATTCAGAGTCATGGCCGATTTTGTTGCCCCTCGGATCACCGGTCCCCCTTTCAAGCCAGTCGGGGTTCAAACCGAATTTCCGTGACAGCCCAAAAACCCAATTGGCAGGAATCGCGCCCTTTCTTTTGGCCTGGGTTACGGCGGAGCGGTTGATCCCCAGAACGGCTGCCAATTCAGTTTGAGAGCGAATTCCGGTTGCTGCGGTGACGCGCTCAAAGAATGATTCAAACCGATGGAAGGCCATGGTATCCCTAAAAACAGATAAAAGTTAACAATTTGTTTATTTAACTAAACGATATGCGCACTTCTGTCAAGCTTTTTTTTCAGTTGCCCCTAAATGCTCTGCTTCGGTTGCATCCGGTGCCCAAATCATCACCGGTCGTCCGATGAGCTCCGAAAGGGGCAGCACTTCCAACCCCCGGTCTTTGATGCCCTGAAGCACGTTGTCAATTTCATTCAGCCACAGCGTTAGCGTTGCATGCCTTTTTGGCATGACATCATGGAGCGCAATGATATGACCGTTTCGCAAATGTTTGAGCACACGCTTTGAAAGACCATTGAGCCGTCTGTTTCCCGCATCCCAACCCCGGCAGCTGAAGTTTACATTGACCATTCCCAGTTCCTTGAGCACCCGCCAAAGCTTCGGATTGGTGATGCCCACAGGCGGCCGAAAAGCCAGGGATCTGACGTGAAACCGGGCCAGAACCTCCTGTGCAGCGCTGATTTCCTTAAACAGGTGTTTGCTGCTTTTGAGCATACAGAGGTTGTCATGTCTGTAGGAATGGTTTCCCAGCAAATGGCCCTTTTTAAGTATTTCTTTGATTAATTGAGGATGAGCGGCCGCTTTTTTCCCCAGAACAAAAAAAGTCGCCTTGACCCCATGCCGGTCGAGAAGGGCCAGCAGCGGTTCGGTGGTAAATGGATCAGGACCGTCATCAAACGTGATAGACACGGCCTTTTGACTTGAATTTCCCCGGCTGATGATGGGGAGAAAAAAACTGAACCGCGGCAGGAAAGGTGCCACCAAACAGAGACCCACGAAAAGGAGCAGGGGCAGCACCGCCAGGGACATATCATAAAGGGCCAGCAGGAACGCCGAAACATAACACGTAAATCCCAACAAATGGGCGAGTGAAAAAGTATTAGACGGCATGGGATTATCCCTCAACCTTGCGCTCAGGGGGCAGTTGTCAGGGTGCAGAAAATTCGAGTTACATCCTGCCCCCTGACAACTGTTCCCTGCCCCCTGCGAAGATGTTCAACCTTTTTCAGCCATCAACCAGACGGATTCCCCCTTTGACCCGGAGGGAGTGTTGCGTTTCACCTGGAAACCGGTGCTTGTGATCATTTCGACCATCATGTCAGTGGGCCTGTAATACAGGGAAGTTCGGGAGAGTCTGGATTTGAGCGATTCCAGTTTCCACAGCCATGAATAACGACCTTCAGCGGGCGCAGCCACACGAATCAGAAGCCATCCGCCATGGCTGAGATTCATGTGAAGCCGCTTAAGGGTGAGGGCCAGGACATCATCCGATAAATAGTGGACCATGTCCAGCATGATGGCGATATCCGCCGGTGTCGGCACCGTTGGAACATGGGGGGCCGCATCCGGTTCTATCCGGCCTCTTTTCCCCACCGCCATGGATGCCACGCGAACCCTTTCACCGGCAGGATCAATGCCGAAAACCTTTGCCTCCGGAAATCGTTCCAGGAGCCAGCAGGCCGGCACACCGTAACCGGTACCGATATCCAAAATGGTCTTCGGGTTCAGGTCACCATCAAAAAATTGGGGGAACTCTTTAAACATGGGATCCACCATCATTTTAAAGCGCGCAAAGCATCTTGGATAGGCCTCCAGATTACGGTATCGCCTCAGGACTGCCCGGTGAAGGGGCAAACGTTTCCCGGCCCTTTCAGCGGGTCTGCGAAAAAAGAATTTGAGAACCGGCGGCAAAATGATAAAGGCGCCAGCCAGGGAATAGGTAATCCCCAGAAGCGACGTCAATCCCGCGCTTCTGAGGAGGGCATGCCGGGCAAAACACAACACCCCGAAACCAATAATGGTGGAGGAGGATGCCATGAAAACAGTCATTTTAACCAATTGAAAAGACGGATGATCCTCAGTGGCGTATCGCTGGTAGGCCCTTACCATGAACAGCGAATAGTCAATCCCCATGCCGATGACGACGATGGAAAGCATCAATCCGGGGATGTCCAGGGGATGTCCCATGAGATTCAGGGTCCCAAGGGTACAGACCAGCGCAAATAAAACAGGTATGAGCGAAACCAGCACCAGGCGCCAGTCCAGAAAGTAGATATAAAGCAGAACAATGACGCTTAAACCGATAATCCACAACATGTTCAGGAATGTTGAAAATAGAAGCCCCCCCAGCCTCTGGGAAAAAAAGGTCGGATCGAATATTTTACCATATGGTCCGTACCGATCGTAAAAGACCATAGCGTCGTAGGCCGGCCCGGGTTTCAGGGTTGAAAATTGGACCCATTGGGTGTTTTCGGAATTTTGAGTAATGCTCAGCATAGGGTAGAATTCCGGCCCGATTTCCGTCGATTTGACCTGGTAGCCGTGATCTGAGAGAGTTTCCAGAAAGGGTTCGAAAGCCTTCGGCCTGAACCCCACCTTTGCGGAGGCCTTTTTCAGGTTTTCCTTTAATTGCTCAACCCGTTTTGGATTCCAGAAAGACCGCCAGGCTAGAAGATTTTCCATGGCCTTTTTTTCCCCGGGGAAGACCATGGACGGCATAAATCCCGAAACCAGCACACCTGAGACCAGATCCCGGTTTAACATTGGCAACATGTTGTCTCCCACGGCTTGAAGATCCGAAACATGTTTGCCTTTCGTCATCAGGAAAATGTTTTCAAAAATACCTTCTCCCCAGATTCGGCCAAGGGTTTTTTCGGCGGCAAGGGTCTCTTCACTAACGGTGTTCATGGCACTTAAACTGACAAGAAACTCGGGTCGTGCAAAAAAGATCATGAAAATCATTAAAGCAACAGCCCCTAAAGCACCTTTCACACCCAGACCCGTAAGCCTTTGCACCCCTTTTCGAAGCGGCAGAGACCGTTCCGGGGCCGGCGGCATTTCGGGAAAAATCAGCGGAAAAACCACATGAACAAAGAGAAAAGAGAATCCTATGCCCAGGGCTGTAAATCGGCCTAACTGTTCAAAAATTGGAAAATCACTGAAAATCAGGGCGCCGAACGCCCCCATTGTGGTGAGCGCTGCCAACAGACCCACGGACCATATTTCCCGGGCCGCTGCCTTTCCCCGCGTAGGTTGAGGGCGGTCCAGGAAGAGTAGAAAGGCGATGCCGTGGTCCACGGTGATGGCGATGATGGCACCGCCGAACCCCAAAGCCATGATGGAGATCGACCGTTCCAGAAGGGCAAGGACAAACAAAGCGACCACGGAGCCGAAAAGCGCCGGCAGAAACGCAAAGAGCCCCAAAAGGGGCCTTGGAAAAGCAAAAATCAGCAGCAGGGCAATCCCTATGCTGGCCATGAGCATGGCCCTTTCACTGTCCTGCCTGGCAATGATTTCATTGTCCAGTGCCGCTCGATAGGCGCCCATGGGTATGAGAGCAACCTGATTTTCAGCATCTCCAAATTGGTTGGTCAATTCCCGACCAACGGTCGACAACAGCGCAGACAGTTTACGCGCCAAGGCGGTATCCATCCCTGATCCGGAGGGTGTGGCAACCAAAAGGAGGTGCTTTCCATCACAAGATATGAGTTGCCCCCCCTGAAATCGAATATTATTGGCCGGCGCCAGGGAAGACAGGCGGGCCAGAACCGTGTTGGAGAGTGCCAGGGGGTCTTTTGAAATGGTTTCAGAACGTCCGATGCCCTCCAGGTCCAGCAGTTTGTTGTAATGATCCTTTACCACCTTACTGATCTTTTCAAATGTCAGCAATGGCGCCACCTTATCTTGAAGTTCCGTTTCATCAAACATGACGGGAAGGTTATTCAAAACGTGGGCCATGAGATCCGGCATTACCTTCTGAAGGTCTTTGATACCCACCTGTTTAAAGAGGTCGCTTTGGGTCAGTTTCTGCGCCACAAACCGACTGCACGACAGCAGAAGCGCCAAATTTTCCTTCTGAATACCGATGTCGATAATCAAACGGTCCTGGATGGGGTGATTTTTGAAAACATGCTCGGCATCCGTGATGACCGGATCTTTTTGCGGCAGATATTTTGTGACGTCCGTATCGATTTCCATGCGAAAAAGGGCGATGGCCAGCAACACCGCCATCACAGCCAATACAGCGATCAGAAAGGGGAAATGGATTTTAATGGATTTCATTATGGTTGCTTATATAGCAGGTTTAGGGTTATAAAACCATTTTGTTTGAAGCCATTATGGGATTCTCCAAATCAGCAAATGAACCGCATCACCCAGAAAATCATCAGGAAAACAGCTGCAACCAAATTCGTGCAAAAGGCCATCGCCGATAAGGCTGACCTGAGTTCCTTCAAGGAGCGGCCGAGCCCCCGAGCCATTGCGGGTATCGTGGCCATCGGAATCAGCTACATCATCGGCTGGCCCGCGGTGGCACTCCTGGGAGTTATTTCAATCCATTTGGAAAAGCCGATGATTGCCATTATCGGGGGCCCTCTGACCTACGGCCTGTCCCATCTGATTTTCATTCTGGGAATGTATCTGGCAGGGGCCGATTACACAAGAATCTTTTTGCGGTGGGCCACAAGAAAAGTCATGAAAAAGTGGATGGGCAATATCGATGAAGGGTCAAAACAGAAAACCAAAAAGCCGAAATCATAAATCTCCGGAAAAGATCTTGCCCGGATTCAGGATGCCTTCGGGATCAAACGCTTTTTTGATACGCTTCATTAGTTGAATGCCCTCGACAGGAATTTCCATTTCCAGATAGGGCGCTTTGGTAATGCCGATACCGTGCTCACCCGTAATGGTGCCGCCCATGTCAATGACTTTCTCAAAGAGCGCTCTGACAATGGTGCGACCGTTTTTGAGCTGGACGGGGTCTTCTTTGTCAAGCATGATGTTCACATGGATGTTTCCATCTCCGGCATGGCCAAAGGCGGGAATGGGAAGCCCGTATTCAATGGAAACGATTTCCAGGAATGATACCAGTTCCGCCAGGCGGCTTCGGGGCACCACAATATCCTCGTT
>CAYPQJ010000004.1:15546-37215 GCA_964412835.1 uncultured Desulfobacteraceae bacterium
CCAGGAATGATACCAGTTCCGCCAGGCGGCTTCGGGGCACCACAATATCCTCGTTAATTTTGTGAGGTCTTAACTTGTGAAGGGACGGCGATACGTTCCGTCTCGCTTCCCAGAGCTCCTCTGAACTTTCAGGGTCTTTTGCCGCTTTAAATACCATGGCATCCCCGCATAAATCTTCAATGATTCTAGCCTGGTACGCCACCAAATCAGGGGTTCCATCCACTTCGATCAGCAGCATGGCACCGGAATTCTCGGGCAGATCGAGATGCATCTCTTCCCGCACGCAATCGATGCACAGCCGGTCCATGAACTCCAGAATGGCAGGAACAATCTTATTGCGGATTATTTTTGAGACCGTTTGGACTGCCAGGGAGACATTCTCAAAAAAGGCCACCATGGTACGCTTGGTCTCGGGTTTCGGCACCAGACGAAGGGTCATGGCGGTGATGACCGCAAGGGTTCCTTCAGATCCCGCAATCAATCGAACCAGATCGTAACCCGCAACGCCTTTTCGGGTTTCAACACCTGTTTTGATGATTTCTCCGGTGGGCAATACCATGGTGAGCCCCAGCACATAATCCCGGGTGACCCCGTATTTTACGGCCCGAAGCCCACCGGCACATTCCGCTATATTTCCCCCGAGGGTTGAAACTTTCAGACTGGCCGGATCAGGCGGATAAAAAAGGCCCTGTGCCTCAACGGCCTGCTGAAGATCGGCTGTTATGACACCGGGCTCAGCTTTCGCGATTAAGTTGTCCCGGTCCACGGAGAGAATCCGGTTCAGGCGGTCCATGGCCAGTACAACTCCCCCCTGAACAGGTACCGCGCCTCCGCTCATCCCCGTACCCGCCCCCCTGGGAACGACGGGAAACCCATTCTCCGTCGCCAGCCGAAGGATCCGGGAGATCTGTTGGCTGTTTTCAGGAAACGCCACCACATCGGGCATGTGGGCTATTTTGGTGGCATCGGCGGAAAAATCGACCATGTCCTTCTGGGTGGTCAACAGATACTTTTTGCCGACAATGCCGGATATTTTCTTAAGAAGGGTTTTTGAAATCATCGCGGAATCCGAACACGACGCTTAAGGGCATGCTGGAGGGTCATGGTGTCCGTAAACTTGAGATCTCCCCCCATGGGTACCCCCAGGGCGATCCTTGAAATCTTAACCCCGGGATTCTTCTCCGAAAGTAATCCGGCAATGAAAGAAGCCGTGGTTTCACCGCCGGTGGTGGGATTGGTTGCCAGAATAATCTCTTCAATTTCCTCCCGCTCCAGTCGCCCCAGAAGCCTGTCGATCTTCAGGTCTTCAGGGCCGATACCGTCCAGGGGGGAGAGCACACCATGCAAAACATGGTACCGGCCCCTGAAAACGCCGGACTCCTCCAGGGCCATTTGATCCCCGGGAGTTTCAACCACGCAGATGGTCCCGTCGGCGCGCTGATCGTTCCGGCAGATGGCACAGGGATCTTCATCGGTCAGATTGAAACACACCGAACAGAAACGGATCTTTTCTTTGACTTCGATCAAACTCCGGGCCAGGCTTTCCGCCAGTTGTCGATTGCTGCGCAAAACGAAAAGGGCCATCCGCGTGGCGGATTTCTGGCCAATCCCGGGAAGTTTGGAAAATTGATCAACCAGTTCAACTAAAGGTTCAGGATAAATTCCCATAGGTCATCTTCAATAATGATTGTCATGAATCAGGTCTGCTGCCATTGATGGCACATAAAATGATCAGCTCAGGCGGACCGATGTTACGTGAGACCGGGCATTCCCGGGATATTCATCCCCTTGGTGAGTTCCCCCATCCCTTCGTTCATCATGTCCCTGGCCTGTGTCAGCGCATCATTGGCGGCTGCCATGACCAGGTCCTCCAGCATTTCCACGTCTTCCGGGTCCACCACTTCACGGTCGATTTTGATGGAGATGAGATCCTGTTTCCCATTGGCCACCACGGAAACCATACCACCACCGGCGGAAGCCTCTACAGTCTTCTCCCCCAGTTCTTCCTGAATCTTGGACATTTTAGATTGAAACTTCTGGGCCTGCTTCATCAACTGCCCCATGTTCGGCATGCCTTTCATTTGATTCCTCCTTGATTGTTCATCGTCTATTTAGTGCCCGAACGAAGACTGTCTTTTTCGCCAATCTCTGCGTCAGATAACCCGTTCTTAATAAAATTGGTTAATCCTCAAAATACCAAATGTATTCCTGCGGTTAAAATTTTAATCTTCCTTGACCTTGACAAAAAATCCTAGTTTTCGTTCAGACACTATTTATCAACTTGCCTTCAAACAAATCCAAAACATTCTGCGCCACGTCTCGAACTTCAGGTGGAAGTTCAACCGATTCGTCTGCGCTGATGTTTTTATTCTTGCTTGAAACCCTGTCCTCTTCGAGGTCCAATTCCTGCGGTTTAACCTTGATTTTTACCCGTATATCCCTTTGAAAAAACGTCCGACAATACCCCGCCAGTTGATCAAGTTTCTCCTGTTCCTCAAAATACCCGGAAGAAAATTTATGACTGCCGTTTTCGATTTCCAATAGATCTTCAGTGAATTTCGTGAAATGCCAGTCTTTTAGGATGGTGTAGATCATTTTGCTTTTACCGAAAACAAACTGAAGGAAATCCTCCCAGATTTTTTCTCCATTTGCGGATGGGTCAGGCGAATTTTTCAAGCCGGTCCGGCCGGATGCTTCAATGTCCGTCTTGGCCGTGGGTGTTTCGCCAGTATCAACTTCACCCATTGTTACTGCTTTGTCATTCGGAGACCAGCTTGTGGTAGCTTCTGATAGGGTTTTCCCGTTATCCCGGGGTTTCCCGGATGAAAAGGACATTATCCGTTCTTCCAAAACGGCCATTTTTTTCATGATATCGCCAAATGACAGGTAGTCGCCAAGGCTGCACAGCTTAATCATGGTGGTTTCCAGTACCAGGCGCGGATAGGCTGTAAATCGAAGACCATCTTCCCTGGCGATGAGAAAATTTAATATAACCTGCAGCTTTTCCTCCCCGGCCATTTCAGCTTGAGTCCTTATTTCGTCCCGGTCGCTCTCACTCATGTCGATGAGCTGTTCTTCAGGGGCAATTAGGCTGATCAGCAGGTTTCTGAATTGCGCCATCAACGCGCGATAGAATTCTTTGATGTCGTACCCCTGGTTGTATACTTTTTCCACCACCGCCAGACACCTGGGCGAAGAGCCTTCAATGACAGCAGACGATGACTCGAAGATAAGACCGCGATCAATGATGCCAAGGATCTCCGGCACCTGGCTGTCCAGAACGCTCTGTCCGGCGAATGAGATCACCTGATCCAGAAGGCTTTCCGCATCTCTCATGCTTCCTTCCGCTTCCCTGGCAATCATGGAGAGCGCCGTGGTGCCGATGTTGACGTCCTCATGCCTGGCAATTATTTCCAGATAGGCGACAATCTTGGGCAGGGGGATCCGCTTGAAATCAAATCGCTGGCAACGGGAGAGAATCGTGATGGGAACTTTGTGGCTTTCGGTGGTGGCAAATATGAACTTTACATGGGGTGGCGGTTCTTCCAGGGTTTTCAGGAGAGCGTTAAAAGCCGGAAGGGTCAACATGTGGACTTCATCTATTATATAGATGCGGTACTGGCTGGCGGAAGGCATGTATTTGGCGTTTTCACGAAGTTCCCGAATCTCGTCGATGCCCCGGTTGGAAGCGCCATCAATTTCCTGCACGTCAATGGAATTACCCGCTGTTATTTCACGGCAACTCCGGCATTGGTTGCAGGGTATTCCCGGTTCTCCCTCGGTACAGTTGATGGCCTTGGCAAAAATTCTGGCCACGGAAGTTTTGCCTACGCCCCTGGGCCCGCCAAAAATATAGGCGTGCGCCAGCCTACCGGTCCTGATGGCATTCACCAATGTCTGGGTAATGTGCTCCTGGCCGATGACATCCTCGAAAACCTGGGGACGCCATTTTCTGGCAAGAACTTCGTAGGGCATCTCTTTATAACTCACGAGGGACTGAAAAAAACCTATGGAAAGTCGGGCGGGTCGGCCCTTCGAGAAATCCTGAGGATACCGCAATTCAGTGAAGACAACACATTTAAAAATATGGCGGAGAGAGAGGGATTCGAACCCTCGGTACCACGGTTAGCAGTACACGCGATTTCCAGTCGCGCTCCTTCGGCCAGCTCGGACATCTCTCCTTAGTTCTATTCTCAAATGAAAAACCGATCCACCATGAAAACCCTGGCGGAGAGGGTGGGATTCGAACCCACGTGCCCCGCTATTAACAAGACAAGTCGATTTCGAGTCGACCCCGTTACGGCCACTTCGGTACCTCTCCTGAATCGGGTTTGTTGCCTTTTCCCCTGCGGGCCTGAAAAAAACGTCTCATCAGTGCCCGACACTCATCCTCCATAACGCCTGATACGATTTCAATGCGGTGGTTAAGGCGGTCATCCCGGGAGAGATCATACAAAGACCCCGCAGCGCCGCCTTTCATATCGTGTGCTCCGAAGGCCAGCAGGGACACCCTTGCGTGAATAGCCGTTCCCATGCACATGAGGCACGGCTCTATGGTCGAAACCAGCAGGCAGCGGTTCAACCGATAGTTTCCTTTGATCCGGCAGGCCTTTCGGATGGCCAGGATTTCAGCATGTGCTGTGGGATCACAAAGCGATATGGGCTGATTGTGAGCCCGGGATAAAATGCGTCCTTCAGGGTCGGCTACCACTGCACCTACAGGAACTTCCCCCTTCAGATAAGCCTTTTCCGCTTCCAGCAGTGCCTGCGCCATCAAATGATAAAGATCAAGTTGCATTTTTCAATGCTTTTACATTATTTTTTTCCGGTACGTCAAGGGGATACTCTTTTGACCGCATGAAAATATCAACAACTCTGGAATTTGGATTTACTTCCGTTGCTCAGCCCTGATTTTACCCACCGCCGACGTATCAATCCGGCGCCTGTTTAGACCCTTCCACGGGCAGCAAAAAATGAAAACCATCGGTCCCCAGCTTGGCTGTCAGCGTGTCCACAACTTTCTTTGAAAAGTGGGCGCCATCATTGGGACCTGCCATGTACATGGGTTTTCCGTCCCGGCCGAATGTAAATGAGCGGGGGCACTGCTCTTTCTCAATGTCTCCGAAGATCCTTTTTGTAAACCCGTAATCCCTGTGCGGGGAAAGGCCTAAGGTTTCAGCATAGGTTTGCGCATCTTCCACCAGTTTTTTCGCACACGCGGGGTGAACTTTCACCAAATCCTGATGTTTTTCAATCTGCTGCAGGCGAAATCGATACTCATTTTCGCCTATGAGCATACAGTAAGTATCTTTAACCCCCAGGCAGAAAACATCCAGTAAAAAGGTTGCCATCAGAACCTGGTTCCCCGGTGTTTTCCGCGTGACAACAACGGTTCCCATACCGGCATCGGGTTCAAAAAGGCCTTTGCGTTCCCAGCATTCGTACAGGGGCGCCTGCAGGGCCTGTGCCGTGGCAAGCCGGTTGGTGATACTGGACAAAGCCGCTTCTCTGCGGATGGTTGCCTTTCTTTTTTTCCTTTTGGCGGTTTTTTTTGCCTTCTTCAGCTGGATTTTTCTGCGGCGTAACGCCATGATACAGTTGCTCCCGACGAAACGTATACCCCCAGGGTCTCGTCGCTTATTCTTCGGTTTCGTGGCCTAGCAGGATCATACGTTTTTTGGCCGCAGCGTCTCTTTTTGTCTCCCAGGAATTCCACTCTTTTTTTAGACGGGCCAAATCCCCTTCCAGCGACACAATCTCTTCGGCGTGGGCATCGTCTTTCAGTGCATTTAATTCATCGAGCCGCCTCTTGATCTCACGAACGCCCTCTTTGATGGATTTCATTGCCGCCAGGGCTTCTCTTTCCCCGGGGGTGGGCATCTCCATCTTGCCGGTACAGGTGTTCATATTCTCCAGGCCAGGAGTCCTTTCGGTGTCATTTTCCATAGTTTGGCCTCCCATATTCCGCCGACAACGGTACTGGAATTGCGGGGTGTATTAAACCGATCGCCCTACAGACCCTGGCCGGTGAGCCGTTTCAAGGCATCCAGGTATTTTTCTCTTGTCTTTGCAATTATTTCCTCGGGCAGTTTCGGCGGCGGCGGCGTCTTGGGCCATTTGATCCGGACCAGGTAATCCCGGAGAAATTGTTTGTCAAAACTCTTTTGCGGACCACCCGGTGCATACGTATCCATGGGCCAGAAACGGGACGAATCAGGGGTCAATACCTCGTCAATAAGGATTAATTTCCCCTCTTTGATACCGAATTCAAATTTTGTGTCCGCAACAATAATCCCTTTCCGGGCGGCCAGTTCTCTTCCAAACTTATAAATTTCGAGGCTCAGCCGGCGAACTTCTTCCGCCGTATCCCTGCCCAAAAGTCCTACAGCGGTTTCAAAATCGATGTTTTCGTCGTGCATGCCGTCTTCGGCCTTGGTGGAGGGGGTAAAAATAGGTTCAGGCAGCTGTTCTGATTCACGAAGCCCTTTTGGGAGGGTTATGCCACAAACGCCTCCGGTTTTCGTATACTCTTTCCAACCGGACCCGGAAAGGTACCCCCGGACAATACATTCCACCGGCAAGGGCTCTGTTTTCTTCACCAGCATGCTGCGGTGCTCGAGTTCCGCTGCGTATTTCCGGCAGATTTCAGGATACTCGGCAGGTGAACTGCTGATGATATGATTTTCGATCATTGATTCAAGTTTCTCAAACCAGAACAGAGATATCCTTGTGAGAATGCTGCCTTTGTCAGGAATGGGATCATCCATCACCACATCAAAGGCACTCATGCGATCACTGGCCACAATCAAAAGCTTGTCCTCAATTTCGTAAACATCGCGAACTTTGCCCCGTCTTAAAAGAGAGATATCGTTGAAGTCGGTTTTTGTGACTACCTTTGAACCCATGGGCTTCTACCTCCAGGTTTTTTTCTGCACCGGCATAAAATGAAAATCGGGGCCATATGGCGACTTCCCAATTTCGTGAAATCTTACTATAATGATTTGCGTAATGTAATGCAAGCTGGAGAGCAGTTCATGGTTATCTTTATTGTCCCTCATTATAATGTGAGTGGGAGAGAATTTTTGGTTAACCTGGAAAAAATCCTATGCGGTTTGTAGCAGACATAATGTTGGGCAGGCTTGCCAAATGGCTCAGGGTTCTTGGCTTTGATGCCCATTATCAGTCTTTTGATCCAATCCACCATATCGATAAAATGGCTCGTGATGGGCGGATTCCGTTGACCCGCCAACGGAAACTGATCCCGTTGCTGGAAGGTGCCGTCTTTATCCGGTATGATCGTGCAGGTGAGCAATTGGAACAGCTGAAAAAGGCGCTTTTTTTGGAAACCCGCCATGCCGATTGGTTCAGCCGGTGCATCCGGTGCAACGTACCATTGATAGCTGCACCAGAGGAAGCGGCCCGTGACAATATCCCGGAATATGTTTTCTATGAAAATATGAAAAGCATCCGGTTCTGTCCTTCCTGCGGCAGGTATTTCTGGCCCGGAAGCCACAGAATCAGCATGGAGAAGCAGCTCAATGGGTGGGGTTTCTTCAACCCTTTTCTTGACCTTGGCAGCAAAAGCTGATATCAGTACACCCTAAAGGGCGATTAGCTCAGATGGATAGAGCGTTGGTCTCCGGAACCAGAGGTCGCGAGTTCGAGTCTCGCATCGCCCGCCATAAAGAAATCAAGGGGTTACGTCAAAAGCGTGGCCCCTTTTTTGTTGGGTGCCCGGGAACAATATTTTTTGCAGTGTTGGCATTGGTGTATCGTTTCAATCGTGCCGATATAAAGGGTACACGTGTCCACCATGTTTTGGAATGCATTTGCCGATAGCGCTTCGGTATGCAATACCACGGCATCTTCAGAGAATCGATAATCATCAGGATTAGATCCCAAGCCGTCAAAGAGGATCAGTACACAGGCCCCGGGCGGCACAACCGGAAAACCTGGGGAAAATGTAAGGAGAGTTTTATCGGTCCTCGGACGGAACCATCACTCCTGTCCCCAGGAGGGTGAGGTCTGTTTCCCTTTTTCAAAGGTCACGCGTCTCTGGGTCCGCCCGTTGGCGTTCATGATGTAGATGTGATACTGGCCGGTTCTGTTGGAGCTGAACGCGACATACCGACCGTCCGGTGACCAGCAGGGGTCTTCATTATCGCCTGCACCGGTGGTGAGTCTTTTGACCCTGCCGCTGTCCGGTTCCATGGTAAAGACATCAAAGTTCCCGTTGGTTTTCCCCACAAAGACAATTCGGTTCAAAGAAGACCAGGCGGGGGACGTATTGTATTTGCCCTCATAGGTGAGTCGATCCACCCTTCCGCTGGAAATATCCAGAAGATAAATCTGCGGGGAACCCGACCGGTTGGATACAAAGGCAATTCTGCTGCCGTCGGGGGAAAAGGCCGGCGACACATCAATACCCCAATGCTTCACAAGCTGTTTCAGAATTTTCCCCTGAAGATCAATGGTGAAGATATCAGGATTTCCCTCGTGGCTCATGGTTAAGGCCAGTTCTTTCCCGTCAGGGGCCCAGCATGCGCCAATATTTAGTCCCGACCGGCCTGACAGACGTCTGAGATCGCCGGTAACCAGGTCCCTCAGGTAAAGCATGGGCCCACTATTTTTCTTTTTGTAGGAATTATAGACAATTTTCTTTCCGTCAGGTGACCATCTGGGCAGAAGGGCAATACTCTTGTCCCGGGTCAATGGCCTGACATTGTGTCCATCGTAATCACAGGCGTAGATTTCCCTTTTTCCCGTGGCGGTACCCACAAAGGCCAGGCGGGTCAGGAAAATGCCTTTATGCCCGGTCAGCTTGAGAATGATTTCATTTGAAAGACGATGCATCAGGTGCCGGTACTCGTCAAGCTTCCCCTGTGCCCTTTTGCCCAGGATCTGACGACCCCTGAAGACATCGAAAAGTCTGATTTCAACTTCCAGGCGATCTTCGACACAAACGTAGCCCCCTTTTAAAAGGAGCTCGGCGCCGATGACGGACCAGTCTTTAAAATTGATATCCTTTCCTTTGAGGGGGCCGTCTTTTTCCTCCAGAAATGATGCCTTGTCCAAGGGATTGAAATAACCGCTCAAGTCGAGATCGTTGCTCACGACACCGGGAAGCTCGGTGGATAATGCCGGGCGTTTGTTGTCGGCCCCCAGGTTTTTGAAATCCGGTATGGCGATGTTGAACTTCGGTACAGAGGGAGAATTAACATCAATATAGATACGCGCAAACGTGATGCTTTCAAAACAAAAGAAGAACAGGGCGAAAACAAAAAGCCAGCCAAAAAGGAACCGTCTCCGTCTCATTTGACAACCTCCAACAGCGATAATATTGTGTAGTCGTTCAATTTTCTTCCAGTTCACTGAGGTTGAACCTGATTTCCATCTCATCCTGGCGCTTATTATACCCTTCCGGGAAGGGAGGGAGCGGATTTGACCGTTCCACCGCCTTTATGGCCGAGGCGTCAAAGATGGCATTGCCTGAACGGTCAATAAACCAGGTTTTCAATATGGTCCCGTCCTGCCTGACTTTGACGACCACCGTGGCCACAAGGTCTTTCCGTTTCGAAGGACTGGTCAGGGCAACCGGATACTGCCAATTGCTCTTGATTTGTTCCTCCACTTCCATCTGGTAAATACGGATGGCAATCCCTTCCGCGGGCGCGCCTCCCGAACCGGCTGTTCCTGATTTTTTGACACTATTCTGGATGTTGGAAATAGCCCGGTCCAGGTGTTGGTCATTCTTATTGGTTTTGACATTTCTTTTGATCTTGGCCACCGCCTGGTCTATGAGTTTCGATGGGGATACTTTGGGCTTTTTGGGTTTCGGTGTCTTTTTGGGAGCACTTTTCTTTCTTTCAACCGTTCTTTTTCCAATGATGACGGGTTTTTCTTTTTTTGGCGGCGTACTGATCCTTTTGGCGGCGACTGCTTTTTTTGAATCGGTCACCTTTTTGGTGGCCGCTTCAGATTGAACGGCTTTTGCCGGTGCCTTCGATTTGGCGGCAGGTAGATTGACCAGGTTCACTTCATAAACCGTGGGGCCGCTTATCTTCCGGGTGGATGCAGAATCGGGAACGAACAGTAGCAGGGATAAGGCGCATAAATGAAGAAGCAGGGATAAAAAAATGAACCGACCCCACCTGGGCTCCCCTGATCGATCCGACATGGTTTTTACCTGTAACCTTTCCATCAAAATCAGTCCACAGGTTCGGTGACCATTCCCAGCTTTTCAATTCCGGCCTTTTTCACGCTGGCAATGACATTAATAACAAACCCATAGGGAATATCCTTGTCCGCCCGCAGCAGCACCTCCTTATTCCGTCTGTTCTCAAAGATTTTCTTGATTTTTATTTCCAGGGATTCCAGGGGAATCCTGTGGCTCTCCAGAAAAATCTCCTTTTTATTGTTGACCGTCAACATGAGGGGTTCATCAGACGTCTTAATGTTCTTGGATTCGGTTTTCGGAAGATTAACATCTACGCCCTGTGTCATCATGGGGGCGGCGACCATGAAAATGATCAGCAGGACCAGCATCACGTCTACAAGAGGTGTGACATTGATTTCCGACATCAATTGCCTGTTATGACCACCGGAATTGAATGCCATATGATTAAGTGTCCTTCCTGACGGATGGTTTCTTGAAAAACTGCCGGACCACCATGCTCAAAAAATCGGAAGCGAAAATATCCATTTCCGCACGCAGACTTGCGACGCGCTGGGTGAAATAGTTAAAGGCCACCACGGCGGGAATGGCTGCCGCCAGGCCGGCGGCGGTGGCGATAAGGGCTTCCGAGATGCCGGGGGCCACCACGGCCAGATTTGCGGACCCTTTCAGACCGATATTGTGAAAGGATTCCATGATGCCCCAGACCGTTCCAAAGAGGCCGATGAAGGGGGCTGTGTTTCCGGTGGTGGCCAGAAAGCCCAAGGCCTTTTCCAACCGCTTATTCTGATCGATCTCCGCTTTCCGGAGCGCCCGTTCCAGGTTGTCCATAAGGGTTCGCTGGCTCCGCAGCGGATAGTCCGATTGACCGGCAGCCCCATTCTCAAATACGGGATCGGGATCATTGCCCTGTATTTTCCTGAATCGTGTGAATTCGGCATAGCCGGCACGAAAAAGTCGTGCCACCGGGCTGCGGTTCAAAGACTGGCTTGACCGGTAAATTTTCTTGATGTCCCTCGACTCATAGAAAAGTTCCAGAAAGTCGTCGGTTTCATCTCTGGCTTTTCGGAGCAACCTGAATTTCAGAAAAATGATGGCCCATGTGCCGATTGAAAAGAGAAAAAGGATCAACATAACAAATTTGACCATGGCCCCGGCATGCAGAACCATCTGGACGATATTGCCGTTTAAGACGCTGTCAAAACTGATGCCTGCGGGGATGAGACCTGCTATGGGAATACTCATCATTGGCTTTCCTCATGATTGAATAATTAGGGGCGATGCACTTAAGGCCGGCCCGGAGTTCAACATGATCTACTTTTATAGTGGTTGCGGTAAGGTTTCAAGAAGAATCTTTACAAATGCGGAATGCGGAATGCGAATTTCGGAACTCAGTGGGTCAGTTTGAATTTTTCCACAAGAAAATCAATCAGGTCGCTGATATCTTTCAGAGCGAATCGACGAACCTTTAATTCAACCGGAATATCGCTCATAACGGCAATAACATTACCATCGTTGCGGCAGAGGGGTTCGTCATGGATTTCGGACCTGAATATCTCCACTTTCGGCCGGTTCTGCTTCTTGTACCCTTCGGTCAGGATGATATTCACATTGTTGAAAAATTTTCTCAGTTCATCGGGGTTGTGATCGTGGTCCACATCCATCACCATACCGATCTGATAAGGGGATGAAATAAGTGTTGTGCAGGCCCCGGCCTGCTTGTGGCGCCAGCTGTCCTTCCCCGGTTTGTCCATTTCAAACCCGTGCACATCATGCTTGATGCTGCCGACCCGATAACCGCGGCGGGTCAGTTCGCCGATCAGTTTCTCCATTAAGGTTGTTTTTCCCGCCCCCGAATAGCCCACAATGGAAATAATGGGGGCAAGATTCATTTCATTCAAGCTACTTCTCCTCCATATAACCGACAGCTAGTGCCCGTCCACGAATGAGAAAATTTGTTCGAGTTCAAGGAGGGCGATAATTGTAACCGCAGGAATACATGAAGGTATTTCGAGGATTACAATCTGAGCCTGACGCCGAAATCGGGCAAATTGGCCATTTGTGGATGGGCGCTAACTATTCGCCGAAAATATCACTGAAACAACGGTTGTCTTCCTCTAAACAGCGTGCTTTCAGGATGCGGTATTTTTCCAGCAACACCTTTCCTTCAGCCGTTAGCCGGCTGCCGTCTCTTCGGTCCGCGTGTATAATGTTTCTACCCAGGTATTGCTCGGTGACCTTGATTTTACTCCAGACCCCTTTGTAGCTCATTTTCATCAGCTTTGCGGTTTTGTTGATGGAGCCGGTTTTCTCGATGGTTTCCAGGATTTCCTTTCGCCCTTCGCCCATGATGATACGGTCCTGGTCATCGACAATCCAATGTCTGCTTTTAAGTCTTAGTGATACGTTTTTACCCACTTTGCACCTCCGCGAAACATTCACCGCTCCTCGACGGATCGTACCCGCCCAGTGCCGCAACGCGTTTTCTAAAATTGTCGGATCGCATGGTGTTCAGCGTACTTTGGATATTCGGCTGATCCAGCATCCGGGTCGGCACAATCAGATCATACTGCTCCTGTTCGATGGGCACGAAGTCCAGATCCAGCGCCCTGGCTGCCGCATGGATCCCCATGCCGCAGTCGGCGGCCCCGCTCAGAATATCCACCGCCACCGCCATGTGGGTGAATTCCTCGTGGTCATACCCTTTGACTGCATCCGAAGAGATGCCGGCCTGATCGAGCTTGTAGTCAAAAAGGACCCGGGTTCCGGAGCCCGCCTGGCGATTGACAAACACCACGTCATCCCGGGCCAGATCGTGGACACCCTTGATGGCCTTCGGATTTCCCTTGTTGAGGATAAGCCCCTGGTCCCTCAATACCAGGTGGAATACCGTCACATCCATGTTGGGGATGTAGCGCTTGATATAAGAAAGATTGTATTCCCCGGTTTCCGTATCCAGCAGGTGAGAACCGGCCATGTGGCAGGTTCCCTTGCGGATGGCAAGAAGCCCCCCAAGGCTGCCCACATTCCCCGAGGAAATGCGAACATGCCCACTGTTTCGCCTCACTTCATCACCTAAGATGTCAATGGCCATGTCGTGACTGCCGATGACCACCACCGTATTTGCAAGGTCTTCCTCATCCACCAGTAACTCCGCAATGGTTGTCCGGCCCTGGCTGATGCCTTCCGAGAGGGCGGGTATGCGGATAATCCCTTCCGCCCGGGTCAGGGTGGTGATGGATCCTGCCGCCCGCGCAAGTGGGGTTGCCACATGGCGCTCGCCCACCATGCCGATATTGACCCGAAGGAATTCTTCAATTCCCACTTTGGATGGGATATCCCTTGTGGGCTGAACTTCGATCGTGGGCTTTTTGGGTGGCGAAACGCCCTGAAGGGCGTAAAGCATTGGTTTTACGAACTGTTCGAAGGATAGCGCCGCGGAAACCGCATAACCGGGGTTGCCAATCACCGGTTTCCCCGCCACGATACCCAGGATCGTTGGTTTCCCAGGCATCATGGCAACACCGTGGACCAGGACTTCGCCCATTTCCCCGATGGCGTGAACCGTAAAATCCTTGCTGCCGGCCGATGATCCGGCATTGACGATGATCACGTCCGCCTCGGAGTCGACATATTCACGCAATACCCTTTTGATGTCTTTTTCCGAATCCGAAACAATGTCGTGAACCAGCGGTATGCCGCCGGATTCCCTGACCAGCCCGGCAAGAACCCGTGAATTGTATTCCACGATCCGGCCTTTTTCCAGCGGTTCGCCTTGTGAAATATCTTCATGGCGGATGAGTTCCGACCCGGTGGGAATAATGGCTACACGGGGCCTTTTGCGCACGCTCAGGGAAAAAACCCCACCGCTGATGAGAGCCCCCATATCGTAGGCCCTGATGCGATGATTCTGGGGAAAGAGCAACTGAGTGGCCACAATGTCTTCCCCCACCTTGCGCACATGCTGCCACGGATAGGTGGAAGACCTGATTTCAACATGCCCGTCATCAATCACATGCACGTCTTCAATCATGATTACGGCGTTGAAGGGCTTTGGAAGGGGCTGCCCGGTGTTCACCCAGACAGCGTCCTTTTCCAGTGCCAGGGTCATGGGAAGGCGTTCGGTGGCGCCATAGGTCTGTTCCGCCACGACGGCAATGCCGTCCATGGCTGAGGAATGGTAAGACGGGGCCGAACGCTTGGCAAAAACGGGTTCCGCCGTTATGCGGCCGTCGCTCTCCTCAGCTTTGATGCAGGTGATGCCGGTCTTATGATCCGGACCGAACCGGGAAAAAAAGATGCTCCTGGCCTCTTCAAGAGACTTCATGGAAAGGTATACCTGTCTTTTCATTGGGTACCTCTTTTATACGTGCGAAAAAAGCATTACGTCTACTTCGTCGCCCTCGTAAAGGCCTTCCGTATTCATGTCAATTCTGATCAGCCCGTCTGCTTCCACCAATGTGGAAATCAATCCGGATTTTCCGAATATGGGGATGGCTTTTAAATGCTCCCCGTCTTTTTCCAGTCTGACGCGAACATAGTCCTCCCGCCCGCCGGATGAAGGGATATTACGCTTGAGAATGGCCTGTTTGACGGTATGAACATTGTGACGTGATGCAACGGCACCGGAAAGGGTCTTCAACATTCTTGTCATGAAGACCTCGGCCACCACAAGAGCCGAGGCGGGATGACCGGGCAGGCCGATTACGGGTTTGGCCCCGGTGCGTCCGATAATGGTCGGTTTGCCCGGGCTGAGGGAAATGCCGTGGACCAGGAGCTCAAAATCCGGAAGGGTTTCAAAGACCTTGAGGGTGAAGTCCCTGGTTCCCACGGAACTGCCGCCGGATATCCAGACGGCATCTGCTGCTCCAAGCGCTTTTTCGACCATTTCCCTAAGGGCCTCAAGATGGTCCGAACAGATGCCCATATAGACGGGGACAGCCCCCATATTCAAGCAAAGGGCGCCCAGTGTGTACCGGTTGATGTCTCGAACCTCCCCGGGCCTGGGGTTTTGGGAAACCGGTACCATTTCATCGCCGGTGGACAGGATGGCCACTTTGGGTTTTCGGAAAACCGGGACTTCAGAAAACCCGAGACCCGCCAGAACCCCCAGGTCCTGGGGCCTGAGGTGCTTTCCCGCGGGAAGAATCACCGCCCCCTTTTTGAAATCATCCCCGGGTTGAATGGTGTTCTCCAGGGGGGATATGGCGCGGCTGATTTCAAGGGTCCTTTCATCCAGAAGGGAGCAGTATTCAACCATCACCACACCGTCGGCGCCCGCCGGCAGCATACCCCCGGTGGGAATCTTTACGGCCTGCCCGCTTTGGACGGCAATGTTATCCGCTTCGCCCATGGAGACTTCTCCGGTTATTTCAAGCAGGGCGGGCAGGCTTTCCGTGGCGCCGAAGGTGTTCCGGGCCTGAACCGCATAGCCGTCCATGGTAGACTTGAAAAAGTCAGGCAGATCCTCGGGAGATGTTAAATCCACATTCAGCACACGGTCAAAGGCATCTTCCAGGGAAACGGTCTCTTGACCCACAGGGGAAAAACCGTCGATGATGTGAAAAACTTCAGTGGGGGTTTTGAGTTTGAAAAACGCTTCCATCAGTATCCGTTCTCTGCCTGAAAATTTTCCTGATATACCTTGTTGCAGGCGGCTTCAATTTACGATTTCGGTCAATATGTCATAACCGACATAACACTGCAACAGGAAAAGCATGCTGAAACATACTCATGGATGATCTCTCAAGGGTCATTTTCCGATTGACTTTTCGTTCCAACCTCATTCAGAATCGTGAAAATATCAGAAAACACCTGGAACGTGATTGATGGGTGATCCTTTTAACCTAACCGACGTCTGTTAATCCGGGGCTTAAAAATTTACCTCCTGGAACTATATTTTGAAAACAGTGCGCATAACGGCCATGGAAATTTTCGCTTTCGAAAAAAGCGAAACAACCGGACCATTGCCAAATGGACACCCCTTCAAAACGATCCGGCGGGCAGGGAGCTTCTGACATTAATCGCTATCGGGCTGGGAGGCGAAAAATACCTCAATGCACTCCCTTTTCCGAAAGCGTTCGCGGAGAATCCTCATCGGCCCCTCAGGGTGGTCCATGTGCTGGCCCGTCATTATCCGCTAGATGTCCTGAGCCGGGGGATAACGGTGCTGGGAAGCGGCGTTGATGTGGATGTCGGCGGGCGCGTGGTTCCCCTGCGAACCAGAGACCTTTCACTGGTTCCGTCGCACATCCCCGCAAGGAAACTCAATATCGGTGTACGGCCGTCCGCCTACCTGCTCCTGGCTTACGGCGGCGGGTACCGGCCCGGTCCACGGGGAGAGGATTTTGAGTTTACGGATCCGCTCTTTCGCCGCACCCGTTTTCATTCTCTTCTGTTGCAAAATGAACCACTGACCCACCCCGTTGATTTCATCAATCGGCTCCGCTACAAAGGGATTCGATGGGGACGAATGCCTTCCGGAAATGTGCTTCGTGCTCTGTGCGCGCAGTTATTACAGCAGCTGAGCATCCACACGGATTCATGGTCGGATTCGGATGTGGATATTGATGATGCCTGGGATGCGCTTCGTCCCTGGCAGCAGCATGCAGTTCTTCCCATACTGGATATGGCCCGGCACATGATGGATGCCTTTCCCAGATCCGCCACTCCCCTGGAGATGCCCGGGGTTGTGCTCATGGACCAGCCGGACACCTTCTGCCCTTCAGAGCGTTTCAGGGATTACCTGACATTGCTGGACAGGCTGTTTCCCCGGTTGCAGTTTATTCTGTCGGTGGGCGCCAACTCTTTGGAAGACTTTCCCTCATCCTTTTGGAAAAAGTGTCTCCCCCTCCCGGATGAGGAAAAGCCATCGCCAAAATCCCGGCCTGTCCGCCTGCCGCGGGACACAATCCTCCTGATCGATGTGGACGGGCGTCTGCCGAATTTGGCCCTGATGAAACTGTGTACCCACCATCGACAAAAGGGGCACACCGTACGACTGGGAAAAAGGGACTGCTTTCTGGAAGGCCCGGACCGGGTGTACGCTTCCACAGTGTTCTATTTACCCCTTTCTCAAAGGCGAAACCGGCGTCTGCGGCAGCATTACGGTGACAAACTGACCCTGGGAGGTACAGGGGAGGACATCGGCGCCCGCCTGCCCCATACGGTGGAAGCTCTGCGCCCGGACTACACCCTTTACCCGGAGCTGGGTGACCGGGCCATCGGCTTCATCACCCGCGGCTGCCCGTTTGCCTGTCCCTTCTGCGTGGTCCCTCGTAAAGAAGGAGGGCCCCGTCAAGTGAGTGATCTGGATACGCTGCTGGAGGGGGGCCGGCTCAAAAAACTCATCCTGCTGGATGACAACATCCTGTCCTACCCGGATGCGGACCGGTTACTTCGGGAAATGGCGGAGCAAAACGTCATGGTGAATTTTACCCAGTCCCTGGACCTGCGCCTGGTAAACCGGGAACGGGCCCGGCTGATTCGAAGGATACAGTGCGCCAATACCCGTTTTACCCGGAGCAATTTTCATTTCAGCCTGAACCATAACCGGAATATGGACCGATTGGCCCGAAAATACCGGCTATTTGATTTCAAATCGCGGAACAATGTGGAGTTCCTCTGCATGTACGGCTTCAATACGACGCTCGATGAAGACGTGGACCGATTCAGGTTTCTTCGTTCTCTCCCCGGTGCATACGTCTTCATGCAGAAATACCTGCCCATAAAAGGGGGACCCCCGCCCGATACACTGGACTTTTTCGGGCCGAACCCGGATCCGTTGCTCGACAAACTGACGGGTATTATGTTTACCCAGAACATGAAAAGCATGGAGAACTACTACCGATGGGTCAGCAGGCGATATGCCGAAACCTATGGAGTGCTTCACATGGGGCTGGTCGATACGATTTTTCGGTACAACCACCGCCACAAAAAAGGGGAATA
This sequence comes from uncultured Desulfobacteraceae bacterium, assembly GCA_964412835.1. Classification (GTDB taxonomy): domain Bacteria; phylum Desulfobacterota; class DSM-4660; order Desulfatiglandales; family Desulfatiglandaceae; genus NaphS2. Next base: position 33,668 of record CAYPQJ010000004.1, read on the forward strand.
CATTGCGTCTCTGGCTGGAACAAAAAAAATCCAATCCTGAAGGCAAGTCTTGTTCCATTCTGTGTCTTCCGCACATTCACTGTTCGAGCGAACAGAAAAATGAACTGGAAAGGATGGCGAAAAGCAGAACTTTGGGCATCTGGCGCATGAAGCGAGCCAAGGCCATTCTGGGGGCACTTGACGGAAAGACACTCGAAAGACTCGTCTTGGATGTTCGGGTTCCACCAGAGACTATCGTCAAATGTGTGGAAGCCTTTTCAAAACAGGGGACGGAATCACTCCGGAACCCGACGCGGAAACCCACACAGAGAGAAACCCGCGTGGAAAAAATGCTCGAAATGCTGGAAACACCTTCAAAACAGAAAGGACGGGAATGGCGGTATTTCACTGTCCGCTATATCGGCATCGATTTTACCGGCACCATGATTAAGAGAGTCCGAGCGCTCAGTGTGGCCCATCCCGGGGTAACACGAGTCGAACTGTCGCAGACGGCATGCCGGGAATTTGGATTCTATTCCCCTGCCGGAAAATTAAAGGACAAAACCGTCATCGATATCATGAAGCGGATGGATATGGATAACCTCATTCGTTTGCCAAAAGTGAAGCGCCGTAAATCCTACTGCAGGAAAAAGAAGCTGCAGCCACCCCTTCTTGATGAGCAGGAAATACAGCTTTGGCATCACAAGGATTTCGAGCCCCTGACGTTTCTGCCGATTCGGAAGCCAAAACAACAACATCTGTGGAACGACATGATGAGCCGGCACCACTACTTGGAAAAACCGAGATTGTTTGGACCGCAGCTCCGGTATCTCATCCGGGGAAAAAACACGGGCGGAGAATCGGAAGACTCCGGTTCAGAGGATTCCAAGTTGCTGGGCGCCATCTCTTTTTCCCCTGCCGCCTGGCGTCTGGCCGGCCGGGATGCCTTTATCGGCTGGGATGATCACCAACGGGAAAAGCATTTAAACCAGGTCATCGGTAACAGCCGATTTCTCATCCTGCCCTGGATTAAATGCCCGAATCTGGCCTCAATGATTCTCGGACGGATTGCAGGAAGGGTCACTTCAGACTGGAAGGCAACCTATGGTATCGAACCGGTGCTGCTGGAGACATTTGTCCAAAAAGATCGGTTTTCAGGCACGTGCTATCGGGCTGCAAACTGGATCGAGGTAGGCAACACGGGCGGATACAGCTACTTCAGCAACCAGAAAAAAAACATTGCTCCCAAGACCATATTCCTTTACCCCCTCTGTAAGGATTTCCGAGAGATCCTGTGCCGCCCTCCCACTTCCCGGAGTTGAACGTCTGCTTGTTTCAATCCACGCCCCCGCATGGGGGGCGACCCATATCATTTGCTATACCCCATCATGTAAGGGGTTTCAATCCACGCCCCCGCATGGGGGGCGACAGTGGATCTGGATCGCTTGCGGAAGCTCAGAACGGTTTCAATCCACGCCCCCGCATGGGGGGCGACTTTCGCCGTGGCCCCGGCGTCCGGTTTGCGACTGGTTTCAATCCACGCCCCCGCATGGGGGGCGACCAATGAGGACGCGAGTTCTCGTTTTTCTTCATCCGTTTCAATCCACGCCCCCGCATGGGGGGCGACCCGTCCGCCGGGTAAAACCGGTTGAGCCTGCATACGTTTCAATCCACGCCCCCGCATGGGGGGCGACCAGACGGTGTGAAACCCACCAATTTTACGGCTTGTTTCAATCCACGCCCCCGCATGGGGGGCGACCGATCTCAACGTGTCGTTACCGGGTGAGAAAGGGTTTCAATCCACGCCCCCGCATGGGGGGCGACTCGGTTTGGGTTACGGCGCCTGCCGTTTCGGAAAGGTTTCAATCCACGCCCCCGCATGGGGGGCGACTCCCCCAGAAAAACAAACGACTTGGCAATGCTTGTTTCAATCCACGCCCCCGCATGGGGGGCGACAGCGCCATGTCGGCGGCCTGTTTCGCGAAAAAGAGTTTCAATCCACGCCCCCGCATGGGGGGCGACTGAAACCCGGGCCGAATTCCGAGAGATGGCACTTGTTTCAATCCACGCCCCCGCATGGGGGGCGACTGGCCGAGATAAGGAATCAGCTTCGGCTCCAGCTTGTTTCAATCCACGCCCCCGCATGGGGGGCGACACAGGCTCGTGTTCGGCGGTGTGTCGTACAAATGTTTCAATCCACGCCCCCGCATGGGGGGCGACGATGCAAGATGGGCCTGATTGTGACACTTGTTTAGGTTTCAATCCACGCCCCCGCATGGGGGGCGACGATCTTAAATGGCGGCAGTACACAAGCCGGTGCGGTTTCAATCCACGCCCCCGCATGGGGGGCGACTGGAACAGATGGGGATTGACGACTCTACGATAAGTTTCAATCCACGCCCCCGCATGGGGGGCGACTTCAAGCTGATCAGAGGTGACACCGGGGACTGAGTTTCAATCCACGCCCCCGCATGGGGGGCGACGATGGAGTCCGGTTGCTCAAGGTATTTGGGGCAACGGTTTCAATCCACGCCCCCGCATGGGGGGCGACCTGACGTTGAGCTTGGGTCTACGGCTAACGACTCGTTTCAATCCACGCCCCCGCATGGGGGGCGACGCTATAAGATCCGCCCCGGTAGCAACGCTGAATAGGTTTCAATCCACGCCCCCGCATGGGGGGCGACGACATGGCATTGCTACACTTCCGGTCTGGATGTGTTTCAATCCACGCCCCCGCATGGGGGGCGACCATATCATCTTCATCGATCACCCACCCGGCACTTGTTTCAATCCACGCCCCCGCATGGGGGGCGACGTAGTTTTTAATTCAGCCAACATCATAATGGCTAGTTTCAATCCACGCCCCCGCATGGGGGGCGACTATGGTCCGGGAAGGTCCAGACCAAAGGTCCATAGTTTCAATCCACGCCCCCGCATGGGGGGCGACCCATAAAGACGTTGAGGATTACCACCCATTCAATGTTTCAATCCACGCCCCCGCATGGGGGGCGACGGGATATCAAAAGTAACGAACTCGATTTTTATATTGTTTCAATCCACGCCCCCGCATGGGGGGCGACAAGCTATGAAACCCGCTATTTCTCCATGACGGAAGTTTCAATCCACGCCCCCGCATGGGGGGCGACGAGTATTCAAAAAGTGGGTCAGTTCATCAAACGTGTTTCAATCCACGCCCCCGCATGGGGGGCGACCTGTGTTTTTTGGCGGCAACGGCAAGCCTTTCGAGTTTCAATCCACGCCCCCGCATGGGGGGCGACCCCCGGCGGTGATGCTACCCGCCGGACCGTCCAAGGTTTCAATCCACGCCCCCGCATGGGGGGCGACTCGCGGGCTTCCACGCGGCCCCGGGCATCCTTCCCGTTTCAATCCACGCCCCCGCATGGGGGGCGACATTGCTTTACACTCCCATATCTTCAAATATAACCGGTTTCAATCCACGCCCCCGCATGGGGGGCGACTATGGTCCGGGAAGGTCCAGACCAAAGGTCCATAAGTTTCAATCCACGCCCCCGCATGGGGGGCGACGGGCAGCCTCGACAAAGCCGTCC
>CAYPQJ010000004.1:37315-52388 GCA_964412835.1 uncultured Desulfobacteraceae bacterium
GTTTCAATCCACGCCCCCGCATGGGGGGCGACGGGCAGCCTCGACAAAGCCGTCCTGGCCGCAAAAGTTTCAATCCACGCCCCCGCATGGGGGGCGACATAATAAAACGCTCCCAAAACACTACAAAAACTGGTTTCAATCCACGCCCCCGCATGGGGGGCGACCGGAGTGGCTTGCCGAGGAAAAGGGCATTGTCTGTTTCAATCCACGCCCCCGCATGGGGGGCGACCACTCCGTTTCAATCACATAGCTGTACGTGATGTTGTTTCAATCCACGCCCCCGCATGGGGGGCGACCGGCCTCCGAAGCGGGGCGGTTGATCGATATTTTGTTTCAATCCACGCCCCCGCATGGGGGGCGACCGCCGGGTGAATTTTTCCCGGTGTTCCTCCTCATGTTTCAATCCACGCCCCCGCATGGGGGGCGACCTCTTTTTTCTTTTGGAATGGATAATAGGACAATGTTTCAATCCACGCCCCCGCATGGGGGGCGACTTTGGCTGATGGTGCCACGTTTGCTAACGTTCTCGGTTTCAATCCACGCCCCCGCATGGGGGGCGACACCAGCGTCAGAAGTCGCTGGATTTAAAGCTTTTTCAGGGTTCTTTCCGCGAATCCCCGCTTCTCCTTCCTCTTTAATGTGTTCCCCAAAATTCATAGGAGCATAACTTGCTGAAATTAATATTAAAATTCGAAATGCGAAACCTGATCGCTCAAACAGCCAAAAACCTAGGTATTTTCCATGCCTTAACCCAATCCTCAAAAATCTGAACATCAGGTTCGCGCTACGCATTTAAACAATCAAAGGGCCTTCAGGATCATTGATTTTCTTAGCCCCAACATGTTCCACCCTACGCCGCCAATTCGCCCCAAGGAAGTAGAATCGAAGACTATCTTTCTCCGGATTAATCTCATCAATCAGCTTCTGCCGAAACCTTGTCCATTGCGCAGGATCAACAGCGCATTCAAAAACCGAGAATTGAACCCGTTGCCCGTAGTCCTTACACGTTTTCGCGACTCTTCGAAGACGCCGCCGCCCTTTCGGCGTGACGGTTGAAACATCGTAACTCACAACTACCAGCATACTATCCCTCTATTTCCAGATAAAACAGGGATAACCGTCCAAATCACCCCTGAGATATCGGGCCAAAAGCAAAGCCTGCATGTGAAATAAAAGCCCGATTGTCACTTTCTCTTCAAGAAACGGATGAAATATTTCATCCTGTTTTCGCTTCTGGTAGGCAACAAGCACGACTTTCCGCGTCTCATCATCCATCAAAACAGCCCCTGCTTCACTTTTTGTGAAGCCACTCTCCTGAATCTGGTTCAGGTTTATCAATGAAAGAACCAGACGATCCGCCAGGAAAGGTCGAAATTCTTCCATGATGTCAAGGGCTAATCCAGGCCGCCCGGGCCTATCCCTGTGCAGAAAACCCACCGCCGGGTCCAACCCGACCGTCTCAAGTGCGGACCGAACGTCATGCATTAAGAGGGTATAGATAAATGACAACAGGCAATTGACGCGATCAAGCGGCGGCCGGCGATTCCGTTCCCTGAAAACAAAAGCCTCCTTTTGAGAGACAATCAGGTGGTCAAAAACCCTGAAATATGTATGGGCCGCTTCGCCCTCAATCCCACGCAGGCTGTCCAGGGGTAACCCGGTCTGAAGATTGTCCAACGAATTGCTTAACCTGTTCGCTGCTTCTTTAACTTCAGTGTTGCTCAGCTTTGCAGCATGATCCCGTAATCCCCTCTTCAGCACGGTTCGGCAATTGGCCACTTTGCCTGTCAAGATCGACCTGGCCATCCGTGCCGAGGCATCCAAATCATCGGCCCGACGATATTGTTCACGCCTCAGCAGAACGTTACCGGATACCGGCCCCTGCACCCTGGCAAGAAAGCGGCCATACTCTGTCAAAAAGCTGATGGCGACATCTTTTTCGGCACAGAATCCCAGCAGGAAGGGGCTGCAAAGAACATTTCCGAAACATACGATTCCGCCCAGCGTGTGGATGGGCAAACGCAGCTTGGTTTCCTTTTTCACCCGAACCAGAACCGTTTCCCCTTCTTTTGAGAGGTAGGCGCCCTGGGTGGTGACAAACAGCGTGTTCAGGTGTTTTTTCATGCTTCCCCCGTCGCATCCATCAGATAACGCTCAACCGATTTGGCCTTGTTCACCGTCTTGGGGAGACACAGGTCTTTCATGGAGCAACTATCGCATTTTTTTTCATAAAAGGCCTTGGGCGTTATTCCTCCTTCAAAAAGCCGATGAAACCATCTGGCTGTTTCCTCTGTTTCTGATCTCAAGTCGTTATCAAAAAGAACGTCTTTCCTGTGGCGGGTTTTCCCATAAAAGAGAGCACCCGAATTCACTTCAACGTCAAGCATCTCCTCAAGGCAAAGGGCCTGGGCACAGAGCTGCACCTTGTCGGAATTGTCCTTTTTGGGTTTGCCGCGTTTGTATTCCACCGGAAAAGGATTCCATTTTCCATTTCTCTGATCCCTGTTTCGATGAAATTCCACCACATCCGCTTTTCCAATGAGACCGAGCCGAAGGGATCTCAAAGACATGCTGTATTCAACCCGAACAGCGCCTCGGGTTTCCCGGTCTTCTTTATGAACCCGTTCATGCATGACCCTCCCCTCCGCTGTAAAGCGATTTTCAGCCCACAACTGCTCTATGTGGATGAGGGCGCACTGGCGCTCGCAGAAGAGCAGGTGCTGGAGGCCGGATAGGGGAAGGAGGTCGTCTTCTGTGTAGGTCATTCGAATAGCCTTTCGTTTTATACAGGGCGCGGGTTCTTTTGGTTGCCAGTTCGGGGTCATCTATCTCCTGCACACGTTCATATCCGACCTTTGCCAACCACCGCTTGAATGGCTCCGCCTTCGGGGATGGGATGGACTGGATGGTGCGGAAGATGCCCTCGGTGTTGGCGCAATCGGTTTTTCGGAACTTTCCATCAGGAGCAACCAATTTCAACCCGTGACAAAATGTCACGGTTTCACTTCCTTCTCGTTTGAGCCTTTGTTTCAACTTCCTCCAGTATGCTCCCGGATCAGCGCTCTTTGTTAAGACAGCACATACATCCACAACCGAAAACCACCATTCATCGTTATGAATCGTCTTCCTGATTTCCTTACCTCTAAAAACAGCTATGCCTGTCTCCATAACCCTTCCTGCCAATCAGTAGTGAGACGGTCATTTATCGTCATGGGTTTGAGTGGGAGAAGAATCGGGATGCTCATTTCTTCATCTCCTTTTTTCTATTAATTGCGCTCCTTCTGCTTTTTGTGGGCTTCATCCACATACTTGATCGACTCTGACCAGGATTCTGCACAGAATCGCTTAAACCTGTCCAGCTTATCAAGCTCGGGTAACAATTCACTCCCGGCTCTGACGGTTCCCACTGCGAGATGATATTCCGAAAGGGCATCTATGTATGCCTTGCGGCGCTCTTTCGGAATAATGATTGGAGGAAAACCGGCCCTGATAACAGGAATATTGGCGATGAGACGGGCTATCCGGCCATTACCGTCCCAAAAAGGATGAATCCTGACAAAAGAAACATGAAGACAGGCATATGCCGACAGCACAGCCTCTTTGTTTACCGCATTTTCCCTACAGATCTTTTGAAACATGCCAAGCCAGCCTTGCATAAGTTCCGGCACATCTTTTGGTGGAGCATATTCAAATATGATCTGATCATTGCCGGAAACAATAACCGTGGAATTCGGTTCCACCTTCCAGTCCCCAACAGGCTTATACACATCCATGATCCGTTCAGTCCGCACGGCCTTGTGCAGATCAAAAAGATCTTTTTCAGCTAAATCGGCTCCGCTTCTAATAAAATCATAAACAAGATCAATCGCCTTAGCGTGGCCGACAACCTCCTCATGATCCTTCAGCGGCTTGCCTGAAATCGTAAGACCTTCTTCAAGGACGAACGCAGTCTCCCCAAGGGTCAGAGTATTGCCTTCAATCGCCGTGGAGGTGTGGGTCCACAGGTTGCGGAGCTGGGTTAGTAGTGCTTTTTGGAGATCTTGGTCGAGACCGTTTAAAAAATTGAGCATTATGCACCTGATGTTTGAAAACGATTAATTTCGGGTATGGCATTACTTGTAAAGTTTTTGCAACGCCTCTCCCTCCAAGGGATCAAGTTCTTCTGATTGAAGGCCTTTTAATCTTTCCTTCAGTTCACTTGAATCGTAGGTTCCATTTTTCTCTTGCTCCAAAAGTTCACGCAAAGCCCCATGAACGCTGGCAGAGGAATACTGACCGCTTGGGCTATTGTGTTGCCACCAAATCACTTTCACGACTTCCATGCTGCCTTCCGGGCGGGCTGAAGAAACGTCATTGATAAATAGTGTCTGCAAAGCTTTTTTGATTTTCTCGGCATCGGCATCAGAAAAACCTGTTTTACTTGCAAGCTGCGTGTTGATGGCGCCGTAGGTTACATAAATTCCCTTATCAACACGATGCTTCATCCCCATCGTATCCGAACCCTTTTTTTCAGGAGGTGTTTCGGTTTCGAGGTTGACGCTTTTGATAATCTGCAAACTATCCGACGTAATCGGCGCAAGACTGAACGCACTCTGAATGGTTACGGGACCGCGAATTCCAATAGACACAGCATCCGTATTTTCCTCCGAATTGTCAGCATCCTTTCCTTTTTTTCCCGATCCTTTTTTCTTAAAAGCAAAGACTTGACCGAATGCACGTACATCAAACCATTCCTTGGGGGCGTTGCTTCTTCTATCGGCAGATTTGATTTTCTTTTCCTTTGCGTTCTGTTCCCACTTTTCTAACGCAGCTTTAAAACGGTCATTGAGTGAGCGAAAATCATCCCCTGGAGCCCGGTTATCGTCCGATTGAACAAAAATGGATTCGCCCATATCCTGCAAACGGTTGCGAATTTTGCGTTTAAGACAAACGTCCGAAATTTCGCCGTAGCCATCATAGGTTTGGCGGGGGCGGTTGCCGTTCAGCGGGTCTCCGTTCGGGTTCGCCCGGTTCACGGAAATAATGACCGCGAAATCGATCTTGTTCGTGAGTGTTTTATTGTCCGTCATTGTTACCCTCCTGTTCGTTGTGGTCGGTTGATTGTTTATTTTTATCAGCAGTAGCCTTAACCAAACTGTCGATATAGGCGCGTTCATGGTAATACCCGATCAGAAAAGAACCATTCAACGGCTCATCTTTTTCATAGTCTCCGGCCAAAAAACATCCCATAACCGCCTGAATTTCACTAAAGGCAAAGCTACCCTTTTCCTTTTGAATATATGGATTAAGGCAGCCGTGTATCGTGTGCCACGTCCTGTACGGACGCTGGGCAAATGCCTGCATATGCCGAATTGCAGCGGTGTTTTTCCGAGGATTGCCCTGTTTATAGAGGACGTATTCCTCCAGTTTGTCCGCCGCTCCAAGTAGCCTGCCGTAAAGGTAATCGCGATCGTTTCTGTCGAGTTCAATGCTCAATTTGTATTTCTCCTTGTTGCGTTGTTGAAAATCCTTGCGCACCAGCGCACACGCCGTTGATACAATCTGTTCAAAACTATTACGGTCGAATTTGCCATTCCTTGTAATACCCAACGGATTGGAAGCACGCTGCACTGCCGCTGTCACATAATCCGTTGGTAAAAACGCTCCGTCAAAAATGCAGCGGAGCAACCGTTCCCGTGCCGCTTTCTTAATTTTAGTATAGCTCTCATCCTTGCCGCCGCGTGGCTTGCCGTGAACCGCCTCGATGATTTTATCCACGGACGGTGCGCCAATGTAGGGAACATATTTATCGTTGTTTTTGTCCCAAAACTTTTGATTCCATTTACAGGTGCTATGCCAGTCTGCGACTCTTTCAAGATATTCACTTCTGTCAAGTTCGCGATAAAATGTAATGGACAACCGGCCCGTTGTGGCCGCGTCTAGTGCAATCACCGCCGTTTTCACATGTTGCTTCAACGCCTTGCCGTGCCCGAAACCACCAAGGGACTTTCGCAGCGCATCGGCATAATCAAAGCCCGTTTCGGCGCGAAGGTCGATCTGGATGTCACTCTCTGTTTTGCCCGATGAATCTTGTACAAACTCCCAAATACTTTTGTCTTCAATAGGAGGTGGCAAGAGTTTTTCCATGGTGCCAATCGCAAAGGACAAGATCACCTGTTCGCCGCAGTAATATCCCCGATCATTGATAAGATACCGTAAAAACTGATGCGCCTTTTGGGAGGTCTCGTATCCAATGGATACGGCCTCGGAGGAATCGCTGAATTTCCCTCGAAACGTATAATTCGCTTTGTCATTATCGGAAACAAGCTTTGAGTTTCCCGAAGCATTGGAAATCTTTTTGGGATGGGATGTGGCAATCTGCTGCTGCGCGGCACCTGTAATATAGTCCAGCGATGCCGTGTCCTTCAATTTTGCATGTTCTTTTAATTTTTTCTTTTCATCCGATGACAGTTCCTTTTGGTTGGTCAATTTTTCTTCAGCCTGTTTCTTCGTTTCGGCCAATTCTCTTTTTTTAGCCATATAATATTGATGCCACGCATTGAAGAATGTCTCGTCCTCCCAAACTTTTGTACGTGGATTGTCGGGTATTTCCACCTGAAAGACGATATTCGTTTTGTCTTTCGGCTTTGGCTCCATTTTCGATAAATCAGAGGCGAGGGTTTGTTTCGCGACATATTGATAAATTGCCTTAATTTGCTCAGTCGCGAATTCTGATTCAGCAAAGTCTTTTAGCTGTACAATGTAGGCATCATATTTCTTTCCTTCTCCCTTTAGATAGCCATACTGGTCAAAAACCGGGTTTGGAGCAATTCCACTTGAACGCCCTAAACTCTTCTCTGTAACAGGAATAGTAAGAAATACTGGCGGAGCAATATAACCTCCTGTTTTGTTATCTCTTTTTACCTTTTCAATTTTGGCTGCATAGGACTCTTCTTTTTGAAATTCACCTTTTCCATCAATAACAATTACGACAATCATGTCGGCATTATTGGAAATGGAGGTTGTCGAAAGCGGATATGGCGGATATGTTTTTTTTAATGCGTCAGCGTTTTTATCATAACTTTCTGCTAAATGTTGCCAAAAGCCCATAAGTTATTCCTCCAATAAAAAGCACTCCACAGTGGGATCATTATCGATGAACGAAAAATTCCGGTTGATCTCAAACTCTTTTGCCTTCATTTTGCGAATAAAACGTCGCAACGAAGGATCACAGTCCTTCGGCATTGGAAACTTGATGAGCCCGTTCTCCATCCTCGCTCTCCACAACCGGACGACAAGTTCGTTATGTCCGGTTTCATCGGGATAGTCGTATCCGTGAAACTGCACCCCAAAATCGAGTTCGCCATAATGATCGTAAAAACTTTCGCCTTCATCGAAAACGCAGGGCTCGGCATATCCCTGACATTCCCGCGTTCCGAGAAAGATATCCCGCCGTCCGCCCTTTTTGATACTGCGTTTCGCGATATTATGATGTTTGTTTTCATTACGATCATCTTTAAGATTTTTGCGATTTTCGTTCCACTCAAAATGAGCGAGAACCTGATATTCCACATCCCGCAGATAGGTGTAAAATGAAAGGTCATTTCCGCCGCTCATTTTTATCGGCTTGACTCCCTTGGACTCGGTCTGAATCTTCTTCATTACCCACAAAGCGTCGATATACCAGATAAAAGTCGGCTTCCAATAGACGCTTTCAAGAATTCCTTTAAGCGCCTGATAGGTCGGAATCTGATAGGAGAATTTCTCGCCGCCGATCCGTGTAACGGGATCGGCAAACATCGCATATCGTCCCGTGATCTTGAATTCTACCGAATTGCGTTTTTTATCCATTTTGACACCTCTCTTACCTTATTTACACATTCAACAAAGAAAACATAGCCTTACGCTTCAACCCTTGTTCAGCCGCGTCGTAGTAATCCGGACTCAACAAGTAAAACGTGTCATCCACGAGATCCACCGCTTGTTTGATTTCACCCAAGGAGCTTGAATATAGGGAGACCGTATACTTCTGCAACTGTTTCAAAATACGCATTTTTTCCTTCGGATTGTAACAACTTTGAAATGCGTCAACGAGTTTCATGGCATCACCATAAGGAACAACAATTCCGATCTGGACACCGTCAATCACGGAAAATTCTTCCGCCGCCGTTTGAAAAGCACAGGGCAATCCGGTGTAATTTTTGTTGTTGCGGTCATTGTAAGCTTTCGTCCCCAATCGATTATCATTGAGTAAACTGTAGATCGTTGTTTTACCATTCCTGATCTTGTAATCCATTTTACCGATATTTTTCCCTTTTTGCTGGTCGAAAAAATAATACTGATAGAACAGGTTAATTACTTCATCGCTCAACAGATTGTCGCCCTGCTTTTCACGGAACACTCTTGCCGTAACATCCTTGCCGTCCTTGATTTCCGGTAAGCGCGAAAGCTTTTCATTTTGGACATCGACAACAAAGACCGACTGCGGTGTTGGGTTTTCTTTGTTGCGGTTGCAACGCCCGGCCGCCTGGATAATACTGTCCATGCCCGCTTTCGCACGAACTACACAGCCAAACGATACATCCACACCCGCTTCAATTAACTGCGTACTAACGCACAACGTCACCCGCTTTATTTTGGGATCAAGGTTCTTCCGCAATCGATCAAGAATATTCAAGCGGTGGGCGGGACAAAGATCGGTTGTCAAAAAAGCTTTCTCACACTCAATCGGTCTGCATTGTTCATACACTTTCTGAGCATCACCTTTAGTGTTCAGAATAACAAGTGTGCTATTACCCTGTTCGATTTGAGCTTTAACCAATGTTGCGATTTGTTCGTAATCCATCGTCGTTTGGGTTTTATCCACAATGTGAACCCGCTCAAAGATCCTCAACTCCTCGGGCGCAATGCTGACGATATACGGTTTGTCAGACAATAGTACCGGACGATCCGTCCTGTGAAGGTGAGGCTGCGTAGCTGTACAAAGCAGGATGGTTGATTTTCCGAAAATTTGCAGAAAGTTGGCCGCCTCGTTGAACAGATGAACGCACTTTATCGGCAGAGCCTGAATTTCGTCAAAAATCAGAACCGCCTCCGACATATTGTGAAATTTCCGGAGCTTTGACGCTTTATTGCTGTAAATCGTCTCTAAGAACTGAACCATCGTGGTCAAAATAATCGGACTGTCCCAACGGGAAGTCAACAACCGGTACTTTTCTTCTTCATCGTCTCCTTCCGGCGGTTCGATATTGGAATGATGTTCTAAAATCAATTCATCTGTTTTACGATACGCTTCACATTTTTCCCGTTCTTCTTCACTTTTCTTACACTGTTTGCTATTATCGCATCCCGCTAATGCGCACCTAATTGTCGTTGCCGTTTGATCAAGAATTGATAAATAAGGGATAACATAAATGATCCGTTTAAGATTATGTTCCTTGGTGTGCTCCAGTGCGAACCGCAAGCTCGACAGCGTTTTCCCACCGCCGGTTGGAACGGATAAAGTATAAATTCCCTGCTGCCGATTGCCTGCTTGTCGGCACTGTTCTGAAATACTCTTGCGGACTTTGTCAATACCACAATGATCAGGGAATGATGCCAGATAATTTTCCAATTGTTGAATCAAATTTGCCCAATAAGGTAAAGTATCGTTAATTTCCAAACCCGCACTGTTGCATCTATCCGCATCCACGACACAGGAAAAAACTGCTTTCGTCAAAAGGTGCAGCATAAAATAAAGGTTAACGTTTTTTGTTTGGCTTATTTGACAAAAGTTTAGAATTTCGGTTTTCAACGCTGCTTCGTTGATACTGGGACAAAATGCGTTTACAGCTTCTAAATAATGGATTTTATCTTCGTCTTTATCAGTTTTGACGGATAACGTCCTTTCTCCGTTGCTAATATTGTCGAACAGACCACCGTGATGCGTTGCGATAACATTGCCAACGATGTCCGCAATCACAAGGTCATTGATTGTTTCCTTGGCAAACTTCGCTCCTTGCAAGGCGTGAATGACTTCACCGCGAGTCACAGCTTCTCCGCTTAGGCTACGCTTTAGATAATCCTGAAATGCCTGCGTGTATTTCCCCAAATCGTGTAGCAGACCGGCCAAATAGACTGTATTTCCACAATCAAAAACATTGGCGAATTCTTTTGCAATATCAGCCGTCGCGGTGAGGTGGTCATGCAGTTCCTGATTTTCACGAGCATAATAAATCATATTGTCCTTACTTATGAACGGTATCCCTGAATTCATCGAAAAGATTGTCCAGATGTTTGATCCGTTCTGATTTATCGTGGGTGGCCTTCAGCAGGATCGAGAGATACACCCTCCAGCCATAATCCGGGCGTTCCATCCAAAGGTCCATTGAACCGGTCATCCAGTGAATCGGTTCCATTTGAAGCATGGGGTCTGCTTCTGACTCATCTAACCTTCACCCTTACGTCAACCTGTCTTTTTGCCATAGCGGCCTTTTGGTTCCTTGACTTCAAATCCGATTTTCCTTTTGGGTTTTTCGGTTTCAACCAGTTCATCAGCGAGATCTTCACGAAATTCCGGGGACACAATACACAATTATTTATTGCCACTTTCTTCTCATGGACCTTTCGGTCTGTCCTTTTCCTTCTGGCGTTGTTTTTCCAACGACATCTCAAGCTTATCAATGAGTAGACTATTAACAAGGGACCTGCCTGTAGTTATTTCCACAAAAGAATGTTTCGTGCCTGCGATTCCCGAGCTGTGTTATAGGATGTGGATATCTGGGATACAACAGTTCGTGCCATGGATGCATAATGTCGTCGTGATTGTCACCCATCAGCATTACGTCCTTCCGAATTCACAATAATTGTTAGATTTATCATTATCTATCCATCATATTCTATCAAAACTATACCTCTCTAATTTTATTGTCAATGGGGATTTTATGGGGTGATAAAACCATTTTTTACTACCCGATTTCGTGAATTCATTGGACTATACGTTCCCACGCCGGAGCATGGGAACGAGGGGGGCATAACAATATCTTCTTCCCCATCAATTCACCAAATCCTGTCAACCCCTGGGATCCCCTCCCGCCACGCCGGTTATTCCTGAAGATCCCGGCGATTCCCGGTCAACCACGCCAGTATCCGGTTGAAGCCCCACTTTCATCAAGAAAACACCCAGCATTCATTCGAAATGGAAAACACCCTAACATCCCTGTTTGTCATATCCGGTCACAAACTTTGAAAAAAACGTCATCTTTTTCGTTTTTTTCCATAGTCTCTCGTTCCCATGCTCTGCGTGGGAACGGTGCGACTGTCAAGTCCCACGATCGTGTATCGTAACGGACGCAGAGCGCTGCAGTGACCACAAAGAAGGGGAATACGTTGCATCTCTGGCTGGAACAATCCCCTACGGGAAAAGCATTTAAAGCAAATCATCAGTTAATAGAAACAATGCTTTGCATTAGAATGAAAAATATACTATAAGACAAAGCATGCTTTCAGAAGAATCAGAATTGGCCCTCAGCAATCTCGGAGCACGGCTTAAAAGCGTCAGGCTTGACCGAAACGAGACTCAGGCTCGCTTTGCCGCCCGTATGGGGATTTCTGTCCCCACGCTCAGGAACATGGAAAAGGGAGCCCCTGCTGTGAGAATCGGACTGTGGGTTGAAGCGCTCTGGATTTTAGATCATTTAGGGGACCTTAAGAGCATACTAAAAAAGCGAGAGTCCCTGTTTGACCAGTTCGACAAAAAAGAGGGCGTAAAAATGCGCCGGCGGGCATCCGGAAAGAGGAAATAGATATGATTCGGCTGAATGTCTGGGTAACATTTCAAGACGACTCCCGGACCCAGTGCGGCCAGATGGTATGGGGGAAAACAGGGGACATCTTGATTTATTGACTTGCCGGCAGAATCAATTCAATGAAAAAGATGACCCTGGTGGCCATGTTGCCGGTTGAACGTTACAGCGTAGCCCGTCAGGACCCTTTTCATCACAGGTATTATTCTTTAATTTGTATAAACGATAAGCATTTTCATGCCCTATCCGGGCTTTCAGTTTTGGCGGCAACTGGTCAAGCAGACTGACCGTCGACCGGATACTTCCGGCACTGGGGTGGTTATTGGCCGATTTTATGGCAAGGGGCCTTTTTCCCATCTCTCTCGCCCGATGCACACCACCTGAAAGCCGTGTGCCAGAAGCTTCTTGGCGGGTAATATAGCCATCTTTATTCCGATCCAGCCGCATGAAGGCCTGTGGCGGACCCCTGAACTCCGACCTGGAGAGTTGCCCCCATCTGTTTTATCTCAACGGTAATCCCCAACCAGCACGAAAGCGCCCCAGTAACCGGGGTGGGGAAAACGGTTTTTAACATGGCGCATGGCCCGGCTCAGACTTTCGGCCTTGGGCCGGTGCTTGTATTCCCTGTAAAACTGTTTCACCAGGAGGGCTGTGGAGATATCGCTTACCCGCCACAGACTGCTCATGATGGCGTTGGTTCCCGCGTAGAGGAAGGCCCGGTTCATGCCGATCACATCATCGCCGCTGGTGATTTTCCCGAGGCCCGTCTGGCAGGCGCTCAGCATTACGAGACCTGCTTGAATATCCAGGCCAAATATTTCAGAAGCCCGAAGATTGCCGTCGTATTTTTCGTCCCGGGCCAGCTTGATCGAGGAAAAAAGCGGGTTTACGGGATCAAATTCCCCATGGCCGGCCAAGTGAATGATGCCGAAATCCGATATGTTGCGGACCACCCACCCCTCGGTGGCTTTATCCCCCGTGAGTTCGGTCACATCCGGAAATCTCCAACCGATGGAGGCGACCTCTTTTTCAGCAAACGGCAGTGCCAGCGCGGGGTTTTGGAGATCCGGGTTGCCCACGGCCAGAACTTTTGTGCTTTTATCAATTTGCCGCTTTTGTGCGGCATGACGGAGTATGCTGGTGCTGGGCAGGGAAAATAGGGGGACCTGGTCCACCAGGTAGTCTTTACCGTCAAACAGGGTCGCAAAAGAAAGATGATGGAGGATGTGGTGAGGTACGATTCCGAGGGTTTTGACCCCTTTTAATCGCGCTTTCAAAGGAGAAAGGAGCCAGGTGTAAAGTTCCCGGGACTGCGACTCGGCAGGCTCCAGGTTTTGAAGGGTGCGGCGGTAGTCCAGAACGGACTGGGCCAGGGACTCTCGTTTTAGAGGCGTTTTGAAGAGTTCCACATCCTCGCGGGTGATGAACCAGCAGAGGATTTCATCGGGCACCAGATAGTAGGCCAGGATGGCCGTTCCCGGTTCAAGGAGTTCCTGGACCTGTGAAAGGGTCAGGGGGTCCACGGAGAGAATTGATGCCAGTTCAGGGTTCTTGAGCTGGATTTTCAGCATCAGATCCCGATGCCGGTCCCGGGCTTGATCCAGGGCCTTTTTGTAAACCACTCTTTCATCGGGTTCCTTGGTCTGGGCCATCAGGGCTTCATATTCAGCGATTTGTGATTTGAGTGCTTTTTCCCCATCGTAGAGTTCCTGGTTCACGGACCCATGGAGGGAAAGCCGCTGGTTGCCCAGCAGATCAATGAGGTTTCTGGCCCTGGAGCGTTCCGCAACGTAAAAAGCGTCCGAATCAAGCCCCATGTCCACCAGCAGGCTCACCAGTGTTTCGTAGACGCCCATTTTGTTGGCAATGAACCCGTCCTTCAGTTGATTCAGTTTGATATCGGCCCGCATGCCTTCGATTATTTCCATGGCCGCCTCCAGCAAGGTCCGTGCTTCGGCTTTATTTCCCCCCTTCAGCTGCAGCTGCCCCAAACCGAACAAAGCCCGCCACTCCACCTCGCGAAGGGCCATTTGGCGGGAAAGTTGAAGCGCCTCCTCAAACCGGGTTTTCGCCTCCTCAAGCCGTTCCAGGTCCATGAGGGCCTCTCCGTATCCCACCAGAATTTTGGCCTGGTTGATACGGTTCCCGATTTTTTTAGCCAGCGCAAGTGCCTCCTCAAACAGGGGAACGGCTTTTTCCGCATCGCCCATGCGAAGGCGTGTGAGGCCCAGATTCTTGAGGTCATAGGCAATGGCCCACCTGGAGTTGATTTTCCGGTCGATGGCAAGGGCCTGATCCAGGGCTGCAAGGGCCTTTTCATAGTCGCCCGCGTCCCGATAGACCAACCCCATGTTGTTGAGGGTCGTGGCCACCTCATCCCTTCTGGCACGAAGGGTTCTCGCCAGTTCAAGGGCTTTTTCCAGCTCTCGCAGGGCTGCGGGGTGGTCTCCCAGGGTCCACCAGATGAGGCCCGCCGTATTGAGGCTGTTCACCTGTTCCAGGGTCCAGCGGTTTTTCAAAGCTATTTTATAGACTTCCTGTCGGCCTTTGAAGGCATCCTGGTATCGGGCTTGAAACCAGTGGTTGTTGGCCTGTTCCATGAGGATGCCCACCATGATTTTGTTTTCGGGTTTTAACCCTTCCGCACCCTCCTCAAGAAGCTTGAGGGCCTTTTCATACCGGTCTTCGGCCCCTTTAAAATTCCCGAGCAGCCGGTCGCATCGGCCGGCATCCAAAAGGGCTTGAGCCATGTTTTCAGTTTGATTGAGGTTTTCATAAAGTTCATAGGCTTTCAGGTAATGGGTCTTGGCTCTGGCGTACTGGCTCATCCTGAGGTCGTAAATCCGTCCCATACGCATATACTGCCGGGCCAGGCGTTCTTTTTTGCCGAGGGTTCTGCTGAGGTCGGCGGCGGTTTGAAACTGCTCCAGGGCCCGATCATAATCGGTGGCGTTTTCCAATACCACACCCAGGTCGTTCATCGCGGCCACCTGCAAGTCCTCCAATTCCAGGTTGGCCATGATCTCAGCCCCTTCTTCCAGGGCGGGGATGGCCAGATCGTATTGTTCCATGCGGGCATGGATCAGGCCCAGTTTTACCAGGGCTTCCGCCTGGTCCTTGGAATCGTGTTTTTTCCGGGACCAGAGTTTGACAAGTGCTTCGGCATGTTTCACCGCGATTTTGTAGCGGCCGGCGGCGTAGGCGCTTTCACGGGCATAGATCAGGATTTGGGGTTCATAGCGCGCGAGTTTTTTGACCTGGCGTGCCACCGTAAGGGCGTTTTCAAAAAGGACAAGGGCATAAAGCGGTTC
>CAYPQJ010000004.1:52488-59517 GCA_964412835.1 uncultured Desulfobacteraceae bacterium
CCTGGCGTGCCACCGTAAGGGCGTTTTCAAAAAGGACAAGGGCATAAAGCGGTTCCTTTTTCTTAAAAGAGGTGATGCCATCCTGCACATAGGACTTGAAGCGATGCGTCGCCAGATCAAGGGCCTCTTTTCCCGTCATTCCCCAATATCCCAAGTTCACCCAGCGTTCTCCCATGGCCGTGGGGTCTTTAAGGGCTGTGAGGAGGGCTTCCTGGACCGGATTTTTCCCATAAGCGTTAAAAAAAAGCGCTACCACCGGCGAATGATCGTGCGGGTTTTGGGGCAGCACCAGGGTGGGAACCCCCATGAGGGAAAACAGGTGTCCGAGCATGTAAGTATCTTCGGGGGCGGCCCGGGGGGCAAAAGCCAGGGAAGCATCGGAGAGTTCATGAAAAAGGGTGAAAAGGGGCAGGGTTCGCCCCTGGTCCAGTCCCATGGCCGGCCCGTAAACGGGTACCTCTTTCGGTCTCGTGGGAACCGTGTTTGCGGTGTAAACGGGACCGCCCAGCAAAAGCCCCTGGGTCCCCGGCAGGACGGCTGAGATGTCTTCTCTTTGCGCTGAAGCTGGCAATTTGGTCAAATCAAAGTCCGAGGGAAGCTGATAGTTGCCGGCGATTTCCACGATTTTCTTTTTAAAAGGTTTTCGGTTTTCAACCGATCGGACCAGATGGGTGGCACTCAGTGCCTCAGGATAGGGGGTTCCGAAAGGCAATGCCCAGGGGTCTTCATAAATGAGGATGGTGGATGATGGCGGTAGAGATGAAGCATCCTTTGTCTCCACAAGGATATCATCCGGTGTTACCACAAAAACGGTCCAACCGTCTCCCTGTGAGGCCTTTTCAAAAAACCGTATGGCGCGGCCTTCAAGGGGCAGGTTTTCCATAAGATCGATGGCCTCCACCGGATACGGACCGAACAGGGCAGCCACACCCGGGGTTTTTCCCCGGGTCGCCAGGTTTTTGACCCCTTTCAATGTTTTTCCGTACAGGGCCAGAAGTTTACGGTATTGCTCCTTATCCGGATTTTCCTCATTTTCAGGGGTGTTTGCCACCGCCAGATTCGCCACACGATCCATTTCAAAACAAAGACCCAGAAGAAACAGCAGCCGTTCTTGAAGAGCGGCGGATCGGGTCAGCAGGGTGGGCAGGTTTTCCGCGTTTGGATTTTGCCCCATGGCTTGATCCAGCAGCGTTTCCTCCTGCTCAATACGTTCAGCCAGGTGGCGCTTTTCGCTTTTTTTGGCCCCTTTCATTTTTCTTTTGAGGTTCGAAAGGGTCATGAGTCGGGGGAAGATTTTGAGCAGGAGATCCCGTTCCGGAGGGGAGATCTGTGCCATTATCATGGGCGCCATTCGCTGAAAGCGTTCTATTTCAGATAGGTTCTCAAGGAGATTGAGAGCACCCTCGGCATCGTTTTTTTGAATCAGGGCAGACACCATTGGGGAAAAGGCGGTGCGGATTTCTCCGGGCGCGCAGCCCGCATTCACCACGGGAATCGCCAAAAGGGTTTTGAGGGCCGCCTTCAGATTTCCCAGGAGAACCAGCGCCCGCCATTCATATTGGGGCAACAATCCTTTGCCGGCAATCTCAAGGGCTTTTTCCGCATGGGTTTTTGCACTGGATGGCTCCATAAGTCCCAGGGCCACTTGGGCTAGATTCAACTGAAGCGCCGCTTCTAGGGCCAGTCCCTCACGGGTCATTGGGCTCCCTACCATTTCAATTCCCTTCAGGGCCGCAAGGCCACGGGTGAAATGAACGCCCGCCTGTTTCAGACACGCCAGGTTCTGAGCAGCCTTTTCAGGTGATGAATGCGCATCTTTTGCCCCATTATTTAAGATTAGGGCGCCCATTTTGTTGTGATAACCCGGCAGTACCAACGGGTCCAGTACCTCTTGAGAGCGTTTCAGCAGTGTTGTGGTTTTTCTGTCAAGCACTGCGAGCTGGGGTTTCAATGCGGCATCTTCAGGAGAGGGGATGCGGCGCAGGGTCCAGGCCATGTTCACCACGTTCATGGCGGCACTGACCGGGTTTTTGAGTTTCAACGCCAGCTCCGCAGACCGTTTAAAAGATTGAAATGCCTTTACAGGCTGCCTGCGCGCAAAGCGGAGCTGTCCGTCCCGGTGTGACAGAAGGGAAACCCCATAAAGGTCTTTATCACTGACGGTTTTTCCTTGTTTGTAAGGCAGAAGCTGCCGATCCATGGCAACCTGGGCTTTCGCTAGAACGCCCAGTTCCGTTTCAATACGGGAAATAAAGGCCTGTGCCAGGCGTTTTTCCTGTTCGCGGCTGAACCCGTAAACGGCCTGTGAACCGGAGGTCTTATCCAGCGCCAGGTCCAGGGAAACATTCAGTATCGCACCACCATCGCCGGAGGGGCGCGTGCCCCCGGCCTTTTTTTCTTGAGGGTCCACTGCCCCATATTGATCCAGCAGGTTCTGCAATTCTTGAAATTGTTTGAGGGCGTCTTTGAGGAATCGTTCTTTTTCCTTTCCCGCACGACCCCCGGCCGCCATATAGGTATTGTAAGCAACGGATCGTCGATTGGCCGAAAGGTTTTGCACACGGCCTAATGCAAAGTTCAGTTGAAAAGCCTTTTCAAACGTATTGGCCGCTTCATCCCATTTTTCAGCTGCCTGGTACGCCAGCCCCAGCCGGTCCAGCATTTCGGCCTTGAGCGCGATCATGCGGCTGGGAAATTCAAGGGCATCACGAGCCCGTATCAGCATGAAGGAAAGGGTCTTTAGGTTTTCGCTTTCTTTCTCCGTAAACAAAGCAGAAAGGTCCCCCATCAGCTTTTCTTCCCGCGCCATAATGGATTCCATGGACTGTTCGTATTGATGCCACCGGGGATCCGGGGGAGGCCCAAAGGGTTTTTCTGTGGCACGAAAAAGGGCCTTATGGATATCGCTCTGGCGCCGGGCCGGCATTTCAACATTTTTGGATTGCTTTAGTGCAGGCGTCAGTATCCGATTGAAGATATGAGTATTGAGCTTCCCCATCAGTTCGGATGCGCGCCTGGGATCGATTCGCTCCGCTATGAGCTCAAGGGCGCGGGTGTAAGCGTCAATGGAGATGGCAGGGTCGTTCACCTGAAAGGCGGCGCCGCCCAACCTTCGGTAAAAGAGGATTTCCGTGTCTTCATGATCAAATGGAACCTTTGATTCAAGCCTTTCCACATAGCGTTTGAGGGCCCTGCCGTACTGGCCCAGGAGAAAATGGATGTTCCCCAGGTTGAGGGCCAGGTTGGCGCTGTTCCGGGGGTCCTGTTCCGGGTTGTTGAGGAAATAGGCCTTCTGATAACTCAACAGTCCCTTTTCAAGCCCTCCCGGCTCCCCGTAAACGGTTTCCGACACCTCGGAAATGTATCCCAGGGTCTGGTGAAAGTATGGGCTCTGTCCCTGTTTTCTGATGGCGGTTTCGATGAGGGTGCGGGCGTCATCCAGCGATTTTTTCCCTTCCAGATACGTGAGGCAGAGACCCGTTGCGTAAAGAATCACGGGATTATCCGGGTCTTTCTTCAGTTGCGCCCGATACAAGTCCAGGACGGGGTCAATCTGTTTCATCAGGACGGCGCATTTGATGTATCCCCGATGGGCCTGTACCAGATCGGGGTCTTCGCGAATGAGGTCATTGTAGATTTTTTGAGCCGCCGGAATTTCGCCTAAACCAAACAGGAAATCCGCTGCGGCAAGGGATTTTTGAACATAAGCGGCCCGGGCCAGGCCGTAGAGTCGGTCTTCATAGGGCCGGTAGGCCATTTCTTTTTCATAGAGATCCAGGGCCTGGCGGAAAAGTTCTTCCCGGTACAGGATTTCAGCCAGGGCCAGCCGGGCCGACGCCACTTGTGTGGGCTGCGGGTCATCTTTTGGGGAAGATTCACTTGTTTTGGCATACCGGTTCAGAACCTCCCTGTACCACCGTTTGGCCTGGGGCCAGTCGCCTTCCTGAAAAGCCGTATCCCCCATGCGGTTGAGGGTTCCCATGGAGAGGCCGGGGGCGCTCTTCCCGTGGGTTTCAGCCAGCCGGGCCAGGGTTTGCATCCGGTTCTCATGTTTTTCATCGGTGGAACCGGAGAGGTGGATATCAATGATCCGTTCAATGGAACGATCCGCCCATGGGGTATCGGGGTATCCGGTGATGATGGAAAGATAAATGGGTGCCACTGCGGAAGCCCGGCCCATGCGGCCACTCTGCCGGGCTTTCTGAAACAGGGCTTCCGCTTTCAATTCCGGCATGAGATCCGGCATTGTCCCGGCCCGGTCCAGAAGTGAAATGGCTTTTTCCAGGGACGCGGCATCGCGGCCCAGATCCCCCAGCAGCTGCGCCTGGGCCATTAATGCCCTTGCCTTTATCCTTGCTGAGTCCAAAGGATTGATGCCTTTTGATGGGGCATTTTCAGAAATCTTTTGAATACGGATGATGGCATCTTTAAGGATCTCTTTTCGCTCAAAATCCGTGGGCGCTGCTTCCCACACATTTTCCGTCTGAAGCGTTGCCAGTCGGATGGCTGCCAGTTCCTTCTGGGGATGGAAATCTTTAAAATCCCCTGTTACTCGTTCATAGGCATTAATTGCCGGGTTCCGACGCCCCATGCGCTGGTACAGTTTGCCGATTTCGTATGCCGCTTCGGCACCGTGTTTTCCATCTTCCCCGAAGTTTTCCAGCACCTTGTAATAGGCGAGTAAGGCCAGAGAATCGTCCCGTGGCACCCGTGAAGCCAGGAGGCGAGCCACCGCCATCTGGGCCTGCACATTTTCTTTCGCAGGGATCTGTCCGGCCGCGGGGAGCTTCCAGATGTTTCCGGTGCCGTTTATGTTTGAGAGAAAAAAGAGTTGCGATTGTGCCATCATGGGTTGGTAGGCGGAAAAAGTCCCCGATGTAAGGGGATAAACCCCTAAGTCTGAACCCTCAACGGTAACCCGGGATATAACCGCATTGTCATCGAATGTGATGAACCCGTCTCCATTGGTGTCAGCGTTAAACCGTGAGAAATAGATCGATTTTCCATTCACGGACCAGGCGGGGTAAACGTCCCGGGCAGGGCCGCTTGTGATCTGTTTTGCCTCGACCGTTTTAAGGTTGAGCACCCAGATGTCCCCCCCTGAATCTTTTTTGAAGGACACAAATGCCAGGCTGTCGCCATTGGGGGAGACGGCGGGAAAGGCCCCTTCTCTCAGGATTTGGACATGGGGGATATCCTGTTTGCCGGTTTGGGCATCCAGATCCATGGTTGCCAGTTTCGGAAGCACTTCGCCAGGGGATAGTCGCTGAAAATAAATCCGGTTGCCCTCCGGCGACAGTGCCGGCGCACCATCCGCCGAGTCCCTTCCGGTGAGTCGTCGGGGTGTTGATTCCGCCGTATGGCCTGAAAGCACATAGATGTCCCCTTTGGCATCATAATTCGTTGCCACGAAGGCCATCCTTCCGGCATCACGCGAAAGTGCCGGCGCCGAGATTTTGCCAAGGTTCTCCAGACGTTTTTGAGGGAGTGCCGCAATGCCAGGATCTCGGGGTGCGGTATCCATGGGCCAGAGCCACAAGGAGGATTTCCCCTGCTTTTCCAAAACATACGCAAGGGTTTTACCATCCCCCGAAAGAGCGGCATAGAGAACAGTATCCGCCTCAAAGCTCACCTGCAAAGGCCGGTTTACGGGCAGAGAACGCGGCGGTTTTCGGTCTTTTCCTTTTTCAGCAAGAACCTCCGAATCCACTGTTTTCGGCATTGCTTTCTGTGTTTTAAGGGGCGTTGGACCGACACATGAAATAAGCATCACCAAAGCCGCTAGAAACAGACCCGCCACAATGGGCTGCCCTCTCCCCCCCGTCCTCCGTCCTCTGTCCTCAGATGGGCAGGCACGGGGGCCGGCCCCTACTCCGCCATCCGTCATCTGTCCTCTGCCCTCCGCCCTTCGGCCCATGAGCCGTCCTCCTTCTGTATCTTTTCACCGGGAAGGGCTTTTTCACGGTTGAGCTTCGCAAATACCCCTTTGATTCGCGGCAGGTCTTTTTCCGTGAAATCCGCATTGGTTTCCACCACCCGCATCATGACCACTTCCCGGGCCTGGTTGACCTGTTTCACCACCGAGAGGAACTCATCCTGCGGATACCGGGCTGCAAAAGTCTGAAGATCGTCGGGTGCATTTCCCTTGTTCATGGGAAATGTTGTCAGCAGTCCAAGGTTGTTTTCACCCGCCCATCCCAGGCGTTTAAATGCATCCACATCGTCTTCATGAAACGCCAAGGTCTCTATGGCCATAACAGCGTTTTGGTTTTCACGGCTTTTTCGAGGGGCCGTTTTGATCTTTCCGGTCGGGTCGACGCCCCTGACCGATGCCACCAGGAGAACGTCGTCCGAAAGGGCGTTGTAGGAGCCCAGGACCTGGTTTTCAAGTGAAGTACGTTCGCTCACCACATTGACATCTACCTTGGCCAGGGTACAGCCGGCCGAGGCCGACAGCATCACGATCAGAAACACATTCCTTAAAAAAGAGAATTTTTTCATTTTCCGTCCTCCGTAAAATCGATGGCGCCGCCCTGGTCCACCCAAAGCGTGTCCGCGGAAAGGATTTTCAGGCCTTTTAAAAGGGGAACCAGACGGCCGGCCAGGTTTTGAATTTGCTTTTGAATGGGAAGAGAGGCGATGTTCAAGCGTTTGATGGCCGGCAAACGGATATCCGCTCCGTTCACCACGACCTCCCCCATTAAAGAGAGGTTACCATTCTTGATAACCACTTCTATCCACCGGGGCGTTCCTTTTTTCAGCAGGCCCCGTTGTTGGACGATGCTTTCGTTGTTTTCATGGGGATCCATGGCGTAGAGGAGCCGTTCCAAGGTTCGGGCGCCGATGTGGGTCAGGCGAAATACCGCGTCCAGATTGTCCATGACGGTCCCGGCATTGGCGGCTATGGGAACCTGGAGCGACATGCGCCCCGAAATCTGGGTGTCCTCATTGATGATTTTTTGATCTCGCAGGCTTCCGGCATTCCCTCTTTGAAGCAGCCGTTCCGCGTCCAGGCCGGAAAAGGCCCCG
>CAYPQJ010000004.1:59617-63422 GCA_964412835.1 uncultured Desulfobacteraceae bacterium
AGGGGATTTGTCACAAAAGATTTTCGCCGTAACGATTCTCCGGGTTGAAGCACCTTTAAGGACAGGGCCTTTATGGGTTTTTGGGTTTTGGTTTTCAAGGGACCGAAGGCAAGGCCATAGCTTTTTTCAAATTGAAGATGGGTTTTTAAATGGTTGATGGCGAATTTCGAAGGCAACGCCGCATTAATCCCGTCACTTTCAAGATATGTTTTAACCGAAACTGATTTTCCGCCGCGCAATTGTAACGCCAGACGTCCTTTCAAAGGACCTTCAAGGGTTAACCCTTTGGTGAATGGGGCCAACTTGGGGCCTGTGTTTATAATGATGCCGGCGTTGATTTTCGCTTCCAGAATCTTCAGAAGGGCTGAAAGGTCCGGCTTGTTTTTTTGTCTCAACAAATGACTTAGCTTGTTCAGGGACAGTTCAAGGGTCTGCTCCACGGCCAGCGGTGCCAGTTGAAGGGTTTCCCGCAGCTCCAGGGAATTGAGATCCCGGCTCACGGCGTTAAATGAAAGACCGGCGGTTAGTGGGGGTTTCAGCTTTCCTAAAAGAGGAAGGGCCTTGATGCTATCGACCTTGAGTTCCCCCAGCATGGAAACCGATTCCAGGCCATTGGTGGTGTTGATTTCAAAAGGGCTTACGGAATGGACCCCCTGGACCGAGACCGTTTCACCGGAATCGAGCGGTAGCGTCACGGCCATGTTGATGAGTTGTGTTTTTAGATCCAGTTTTTCCAAAAAGGCCGCATGTTGCAGCCGTTTTTCGAGGGAGAGAGTGTTATCGGTTAAACCGGCGATCTCTTTGTCGGTGGGTCTCCGACCTTGAAGCCGCCACCCGGCTTGTATGCGCCCGGTAAAACGGCCTTTTGGGGTTAACCCGGCCGGGGCCAGTTTTAACGCCTCATTGAGATCCATGCCGATACTGCCCTCGGTACGAAATGCTTTCATCCCCGAATCGAAAGCCGCGCCTTGAACGTGAAGATCCAGGAAATCCCCTGAACGTATGTCCGCTTCCAGGTGCCCCACATCCAGCCTGAGGGGGTTGAGTCGGGTGATCAGCACATCCTTTAAACGGCCCTTCAGGGTCACGCCTTCTTTCAGGGGATGGGGCAGGATTGCCGACATTTTCAAAGGGGCTGCGGAAAGGTCGGCTTCCGCAAAAATAACCCTGGCGCTGGGCGCTGAAGGCAGTTCAATATGGGCTTTAAAGCCATGGGACAAATGGGTTGTGCCATCATTATGGGGCGGCAGGCGGATGCCGCGCAGAAAACCCGACTCCTCAAGGGTGATCCGGCCGGCCATGCCCAACAGGGCATCCGGTGAAGATGAAAGGTCTTTGATGGCCACATTCAGGGACGATATTCGGCATTCATCCAGTTGAAGAGACTGTTTTCCTGAGATGCGAATATTTTTTGAACCCAGGTTCAGGCGCATCTCCAGTTCCTCGGGAAACCGGTTTTTCAGGTGAACCGTTGTATGGGGTACCAGAAGGGTCAGATCTTCAGCTTTCAGACGGTTTTCTGAAAGTGCCAGATGCAACTTTGGCAGGTTCAAAACCATATCCTGTAGGATCAGCTTCGCTGCGCCATCAGGAAGGGTGCCGCTTAATTGAACTTCCCTTATTTTAAAATCAGGTTTTTGGGCGTTGTTCATCCCTTTCCACACAATGCCCTCGGGGATGAAGCCTTTTCCCAGCGCTTGAATTTCATCCAGATGGAGGGCGACCCTGTTGAGAGTCAGGTTGACATCCGCTCCGGTTTTTTCTTCTATTTTCACACGGCCTTTAAAGAATAGGCCACTCTTTTTCATGAGGTGGATTTCACCGCCCTCCAGGTTCACAATTTTTCCAGGAAGTTCGGCGCTGCCCTTCTGGGTTATGGTAATGGAAAGGGGGCCGATCTCCTTTTCCTTCAAAGGCCCTCCCTCTGCCAGGATATTTTCACAAACCAGGCGCAGGTCAAAAATGATCTTTTTGTCCGGTTGAAGTTGTGCGCTGGTTTGAAGCAGCATTTCACCGGAGAGTTCGGGAAGGACCGCGGGCATAAAAGGCTGAACGGCTTCCGCCAGGGGCGCAAGATCAATTTTTATTTCTCCTTCCAGGCCTTTTTGTGCCATGCCGCCTTTTAATGCCACATGGAGCCCGGGCAGGTCCCCGTTGATTTCGAGCATGGCGGCCAGTGGGTTGAGGGCGCCGGTCTCGTCTACCAGACGATCCACATGGACGGCAAGGTCCAGGGGCGGGAGAACCTTTCCATCCATGGACTGCCGGGAGCTGATGTTAAGGTTCACGGGTTTTGAAAGAAGAGAGGGCATATTCAGGTTGAAAGTCCCGTCATGGATTTCGAGTAAACGGTTTTCCATCCGGTCTTCAACCCGAAGTTGGGCATGGGTCAACTTAATTTTTGCCGCAAGGTCTCCGGGCAGGATAAAAAAAGTTTCGGGCTCTTTTTTCGCTGGTGCGTTGCGGGTGGGTTCGGCGGGTTCCCGAGGGAGTTTCAGCTTGGCGAGCCATGCCTCCAGATTGGTGCGACCGTCCTTTTCGCGAATCAGGTTTGCCTTGAGCCCATCTGCTTCCAGATCGACCAGCAGGCGTTTGCGATCCAGTTCAAAGTCAACGGAAAGAAGGAGTTGATCAACCGACAGAATCGGTCCTTTGTCATATTCGGGGTCATCGGCTGCTTCAAACCCCTTTATCCGCATGCCCTCTTTCCAGGTCCATTGAAGATCCTGGACGGTAATGGACCGGTGAAGGGTTTGGGTGGCCCGGGTTTCAAACTGGTGGCGGAACCAGTCGGTGGAAACCATGTTGGGCGTGAAATACAGCCCGGCCGCCAACAGCGTCAGCATTACCAGCAGCAGGCCTGTTATCCACAACACCCATTTAAGGATTCGACGAAACATAAGTGCGCTACCATTTGGGGCAGGTATGATTGATGCTGTTTTCAAAATATTGTAGCACAGTGCACCGAAACGTCACAAGGACTACCCGGAAACCTTTAGCAATTCCCTTGAATCACGGTCTCTCGGCATGTTACGTTCAACAATATCCGATGTCGTCAGTAATTGAGCTGAATTCAAACGAGAAACCTTCTTGGAGTATGGAGATGAAAGAAATCCCATTTACTGAAATTGAAGGCCTGCAGGTGGGCCACGCCCAGAATTTGTCGGGACCCACCGGTGTTACGGTTATCATCAGCAAGACGGGGGCCGCCGTGGGGGTGGATGTGCGGGGCGGAGCGCCGGGGACCCGGGAGACTGACCTGCTCGACCCGGTCAATCTGGTACAACAGGCCCACGGGGTTTTTCTGGCCGGGGGGAGCGCTTTCGGACTAGATGCCGCAGCAGGCATCATGCAATATCTGGAGGAAAGGGAGATTGGGTTTGACGTCCAGGTGACCCGGGTGCCCGTTGTGTGCGGAGCCGTGCTTTTTGATCTGGCCTTAGGTGATCACAAAATTCGACCTGACCGGGAGATGGGGTATGAGGCGTGCATCAACGCCGAAACCAGCGATTCGGCCCAGGGTAGTGTGGGAGCCGGTGCCGGTGCTACTGTGGGGAAAATTTACGGCATGGATCGGGCCATGAAGAGCGGTCTGGGAAGCTATGCCCTGGCAGAAAAAAACCTAAAAGTGGGCGCCCTCGTTTCGGTGAACTGCCTGGGCCATGTGATAGATCCCCATACGGGGGAAAGGCTGGCCGGTCCCCTCGCAAAAAATATGAAAACCGTTGAGGATACCGAAGCGATTATGCTCAGCGCCTTTTCCAACAAAAAGAATCTTTTCAGCGGCAATACGACCATCGGGGTG
>CAYPQJ010000005.1:0-18275 GCA_964412835.1 uncultured Desulfobacteraceae bacterium
AGGTTGTTCTGATCACTCCCATCGCCATGGAGAAGGAGTTGCGGTTTGCCATTCGTGAGGGCGGCCGGACAGTCGGGGCCGGTGTCATCAGCGAAATTATTGAATAAGGGAGTGGGGAATGTTAACCAACCAAAAAATCCGGATCCGTTTAAAAGCATATGATTACAAATTGCTGGATCGCGCTGCTCTGGAAATCGTGGATACCGCAAGGGAAACAGGCGCGCGGGTGGCCGGGCCGATTCCTCTGCCCACGGTGATCAACAAATTTTGTGTGCTCAGATCGCCTCATGTGAACAAAAAGAGCCGGGAGCAATTTGAGATAAGAACCCACAAACGGGTAATGGATATATTGGAACCGACACAGCAGACCGTTGATTCCCTTATGAAGCTTGACTTGGCGGCTGGCGTGGATGTGGAGATCAAGTTGTAGCCTATGAGTTCGTTTTGAGAAGGGCTTAAACGACATTTTATAATGGTTCAGGGGCTAGCGCCGCGGAAGCGGTAGACGGTGATATTGGAGTTATGATTCTTATGGTCAACAAGCTTTTTGGCAAGAAAGTAGGGATGACGAGGTTTTTCCTCGAAGGAGGAAAAAGCGAACCGGTCACCGTGGTGAAAATAGGGCCCTGTGTTGTGACACAGAAAAAGACCCTTGAAAAAGAAGGTTACAATGCCATTCAGATCGGTTTTGGGCCTAAAGAGGAGAAAAGAACCAACAAACCTCTGAAGGGACATTTTCAAGCGTCCGGCGGTAAATGCTTCTCCCACCTGAATGAGGTGAGAGTGGATGATGTGGACGTTTTTGAACTGGGGCAGGAAATCAAATCCGACATCTTTTCCATCGGTGATACGGTTCACGTTCGGGGAAGAAGCAAGGGCCGAGGATTTGCAGGTGTCATGAAGCGATGGGGATTTGGCGGGGGAAAGAAAACTCACGGATCCCGCTCCCATCGGATTCCGGGTTCCATCGGCTGCAGCGCCGATCCTGCCAAGGTGATCAAGGGCAGGAAAATGCCTGGCCAGATGGGGAATACCCATGTAACGACCAAGAATTTGAAAGTGGTCGATATAAGGCCCGACATGGACGTTTTACTGATTAAGGGACCTGTTCCCGGTGCGCCGGGAAATCTTTTGGAGATTGTTAAGGTTCCTTAGATCGAAGACCGTGAATGAGCGGGTTATTTTGATCCGCTCATTGTATATTTAGCGGATAATTTCTAGTTTTTTAAACATAATCATGCAGGCAAGGACATCGAATGACTGTCTTGGACGTATATAACTTACAGAAAGAAAAAGTCTCGGAGGTGGAACTGAAAGGAGACGTATTTTCAGTTCCAATCAAGAAGCATGTTCTTCATCAGGTTGTCGTTGCACAACTGGCGGGGCGCAGATCGGGTACTGCGGCGGTAAAGAACAGGGCTGCCGTAAAAAGCTCCACTGCCAAGCTTTGGCGACAGAAAGGTACTGGAAGGGCGAGAGTCGGCATGGCTTCATCTCCCACCAGAAAGGGTGGCGGTGTGGCTTTTGGCCCATCTCCGCGCAAATACGACCAGAAGGTCCCTAAAAAAGTGAAAAAAGCCGCCTTACGCATGGCTCTTTCCGATAAGGTCCAGTGTGAGCAGCTGTTTGTCATAGATGATTTTGCCTTTCCTGAAATCAAGACCAAACGGTTTGTTGAGGCCATTGATCAATTCCATATCCGTAAGGCACTGATTGTGACAAACGCCAAATCGGAAAACCTGGAAAAATCTTCTAAGAACGTGCCGAAGGTAAAAGTGATGCGATATGAGGGATTGAATGTTTATGACATCCTGAAATATGACACCCTTTTTCTTGAGCGGATGGCCGTTGATAAGATACAGGAGGCATTGGGTTCGTAGTGGATATCTATCAAGTGATCAAGGAGCCGCACATCACGGAAAAAGCCAACCTGCAAAAAGGGGAGGTGAACCAGGTTTCCTTTAAGGTACACAGGCAGGCCAATAAGATTGAGATCCGGCGGGCCGTTGAGATTCTCTTCAAGACCAAAGTATTGGATGTACGGACAATGAACATGCGCGGCAAGAGCAGGCGAATGGGAAAGAATGTGGGCCGGAAACCTCATTGGAAAAAAGCAATTGTTCAACTTGTTCCGGGCGAAAGCATCGAGTTTTTCGAAGGCACGTAATTTCCAGAAGCTAAGGAACAAAAAGACATAGGTAATTTCAACTTGGGATTCGGAGCAAAGTATGGGCATTAAATCCAGTAAACCCACATCTCCCGGCAGGAGATTTCAAACTACTTCTACATTCGAGGACATAACGCGGAAAAGGCCTGAAAAAAGTCTTCTGAGGCCCCTGAATAAAAAGGGTGGTCGGAATTCAAATGGTCGCATGACCTCCCGACACAGAGGGGGGGGGCACAAAAGGGCCTATCGGTTCATCGATTTTAAACGGGATAAAGATGGCATCCCGGCCAAAGTGGCTTTCATCGAATATGATCCCAATCGATCCGCGAATATTGCGCTTTTGCATTATGTGGATGGGGAAAAGCGGTATATCCTTTCCCCTAAGAACCTCTCTGTCGGTGACACGCTGATGTCTGGAGAGGGGTCTGAAATCCGCATCGGGAATGCACTTCCCCTCAAGGTGATACCCTTGGGAACACATGTCCATAACATTGAACTGAACATCGGACATGGCGGGCAAATGGCAAGAGGTGCCGGCAGCTATTGTCAGCTGATGGCCAAAGAGGGCAAATACGGACAGGTCAAACTCCCTTCCGGTGAGGTTCGGTTGATACCGCTGGCCTGTAAAGCCACCATTGGCCAGGTCGGAAATCTGGAACATGAAAAAGTATCCATTGGAAAAGCCGGCAGAAAAAGATGGTTGGGCAAAAGACCCCATGTGAGGGGAGTTGCCATGAATCCTGTTGATCATCCCCATGGTGGAGGGGAAGGAAAATCTTCCGGTGGCAGACATCCGGTTACCCCCTGGGGGGTGCCCACGAAGGGATACAAAACAAGAGTTCGTAAAAGCAGTGACAGATTTATTGTTAAACGCCGGACTAAATAGGTATTGTTGGTTTTTGGTGTTTCTGTCGAAGCGTTTTGAATAGATAAAAGGGAAGAGGAGGAGGTGCTTTGGCAAGATCTCTCAAGAAGGGGCCGTTTGTCGACGGGCATTTGACAAAGAAGGCCGATGAAGCAAGGGAAACGATGAGTCGAAAGATCATAAAAACCTGGTCTCGCAGGTCTACTGTGCTTCCTGAGTTTGTCGGATTAACCTTTGCGGTACACAATGGGAAAAAATTTCTGCCCGTGTTTGTTTCAGAGGACATGGTGGGTCACAAGTTGGGGGAGTTTGCACCAACACGCACTTTTTACAGCCATGCCGGGGACAGGAAAAGCAAGTTGAAAGGCTAAAAGCCAATCATGACACCATAGTGTCGGCCTGAAAAGATAGACTGAAGCGTCGTGAAACCAGGAAATTCAAAAACCTCTATTCCAGGTTATTGAAAGATTTGTGAGAAGGGAATATGGAAATCAAGGCAGTTGCAAGGTTTGTGAGGGTCTCCCCCCAGAAGGTTCGTCTGGTTATGGCGCAGGTCCGGGGAGAGCGGGTTGAAGATGCGTTGGGTTTGCTCTCCTTTGCGCCTCAAAAGGGCGCCAAAATTCTCAAGAAACTGGTCGATTCTGCGGTCGCCAACGCGCAGGAAAATACGGATATGGATGTGGACAATCTCTACATCTCAAAAATTTATGCGGATGAGGGGCCAACCCAGAAAAGGTGGCGCCCCAGAGCTTTGGGGCGGGCAACTAAAATACTCAAAAGGACCAGCCATTTGACCGTTGTTTTGGATGAAAAGTAGTAAACAGGGCATTGTTTAACCAGAAAAGGCTCTTTTGAACACACTGGAGGTGAATATTGGGACAGAAAGTTCATCCAATCAGTTTTAGATTGGGAATCATAAAGACTTGGGATTCAAGGTGGTTTGCTGTAGGTGAGTATAGCACCTTTGTCTATGAAGACTATAAGATTCGGAAGTTCTTGAAGAAACGTGTTTATCAGGCCGGTGTGTCAAAAATCGAGATCGAGAGAGCTGCAAGCAAGGTTCGCATCAGAATGCATACGGCGCGGCCGGGTATTGTGATTGGGAAAAAAGGCGTTGAAATTGAGAAAACAAAAAAAGATCTTGAAAAAATGATCAAGCGTGATGTTATTCTTGATATTCAGGAAGTGCGAAAAGCAGAGGTTGATGCTCAGTTGGTTGCGGAAAATATCGCTACGCAGCTTGAACGACGTGTTGCATTCCGACGGGCCATGAAAAAGAGTGTGACCTCAGCAATGCGCTTCGGCGCTCAGGGTATTAAAATTGCCTGCGCCGGAAGGCTGGGCGGTGCGGAGATGGCGCGGCGGGAATGGTACAGGGAAGGTCGGGTACCGCTTCACACGATCCGGGCAGATATCGATTACGGATTTGCGCAAGCGTTTACAACCTATGGTGTCATAGGCGTAAAAGTAACGATTTTTAAGGGTGAAATCTTGCCTGAGAAGAAACAGAAAGTAGGAAGAGCTGATGCTTAGCCCAAAGAAAGTCAAATATCGAAAAAGGCAGAAGGGCCGGACCAAGGGAAAAGCAATGCGTGGTAGTACGCTCGAATTTGGCGAGTTCGGATTGCAGGCAACCGAGTGCGGCTTGATGTCTTCCCAACAGATTGAATCTGCCAGGATTGCGGTAACACGGCATGTGAAGCGTGGTGGGAAAGTCTGGATCAGGATTTTTCCTGATAAGCCGATTGGGAAGAAACCCCTTGAAACCAGAATGGGTAAGGGCAAAGGCGCACCGGACGGTTGGGTTGCCGTTGTCAAGCCAGGCCGTGTCCTGTATGAATTGGAAGGCGTTTCGAAGGAAGTGGCTGGCGAGGCGTTTCGTCTTGCAGGGCACAAGTTGCCCTTTGCCAGCAGATTCATCAGCAGGAGAGGTTGAAAATCATGAAGGCCAATAAACTTAGAGAGCTGAGTGTTGAGGAGCTTGAAGAACGCGCAAGGGAAACGGGTCAGGAACTTTTCAACCTGCGGTTTCAAAAGGCAACTGGACAGCTTGGGAACACGGCTATGATAGAGAAGTCCAAAAAGAACCTGGCGCGTGTAAAAACGGTGATCAGGGAAATGGAAATATCAGGCGCGGGCGAATAACAGAGGGTGTGATGGCAGAGCGTGGACAGCAAAGAAAACTGGTTGGCACGGTTATGGGTAATCAGTCAAATAAGACCGTTCTGGTAATGGTTGAGCGGTTAACAAAACATGCGACCTATGGAAAGTATCTTCGGAAACGTTCCAAATATATGGCCCATGATCCTCAGAACAGCTGTGGTATTGGTGATAAAGTGAGAATTGTTGAAAGCCGTCCCATCAGTAAGCACAAAAGATGGGCAATAGCGGATATTATCGAGAAGGGGAATATCGCGCTCTAATAAAGCGCGATATTGATTCATCGGAGCTGAGCAGATGATACAGACTGAAACGAGATTAAGAATTGCTGATAATTCCGGAGCCAAGGTAGTCTCCTGTATAAAGGTGTTGGGTGGGTCCAAAAGACGATATGCATACGTTGGAGACATCATCGTCGTGGCGGTTAAAGAGGCGATGCCCAACTCAAAAGTAAAAAAGGGGGATGTGGCTAAAGCGGTCATTGTCAGAACAGCGAAGGAGATCAGAAGGACTGATGGATCTCATATCAAATTTGATGATAACTCCGCAGTCTTGATCAACCCGCAAAGCGAACCGATCGGGACGAGAATATTTGGACCGGTTGCAAGAGAATTAAGGGGTAAGAATTTCATGAAAATCATTTCTTTGGCCCCGGAAGTTCTTTAAAAAGTGGTTGATTTCTTTTTTTGCGGGACCTGGGAATTTCCAGGCAGGAGTAAATGGCGTGCGGAAAAAACATCCAAAAATAAAAAAAAATGACAAAGTCATTGTGCTTGTTGGTAAAGAAAAAGGGAAAATCGGCACGGTTTTGAAGGTTGACGTTGAGAAGGAAAAGTTGATTGTTGAAAAAGTCAACATGATCAAGAGGCATTCCAAACCGAACCCTCAGATGGGGCAGGGTGGTATCATTGAAAAGGAAGCAGCCCTGAAAATTTCAAACGTGATGCTTGTCTGTGACAAATGCGCTGAACCGGCACGGATCGGAAAGAGCGTGTTGGAGGATGGATCGAAGGTCCGTGTCTGTAAAAAATGCGGGGAGCCTCTAGACAAGTAGGCAAGTTCTGATGATGGATACGCGTAGCATGGGACCTTGCCTTCCGCGCTGTGATTTGACCAAATGTTTTCCGGGTTCACCTAAAAGAGAGCCTGAAACCTTGGAGGAATAATCGTTGTCTCGATTGAAGGAAAAATATAATTCTGAAGTAGTGCCTGCCCTGATGGAGGAGTTCAAATATTCGAGCAGCATGGCGGTACCTCGAATTAAAAAAGTCGTGTTAAACATGGGCCTGGGTGAAGCGATCCAGAACATTAAAGTTCTTGATGCCGGTGTCAATGAACTCAGTATGATTGCCGGTCAAAAGGCTGTTGTGACCAAAGCCAAAAAGTCCATCGCTGGTTTTAAATTGAGAGAAGGCATGCCGATCGGGTGTATGGTAACGCTGCGGCGGGAGCGTATGTACGAATTCCTGGATAAGCTTTTCAATGCATCACTTGCGCGTGTTCGCGACTTCAGGGGCCTTAAGACCAAGATTTTTGATGGCAGGGGGAATTGCAGTATCGGTATAAAGGAATTTATTGTGTTTCCTGAGATCGATTATGACAAAGTTGATAAGATGAAAGGCCTGAATATTACCTTCGTCACCACGGCTGAAACTGATGAAGAAAGTCGCTTTATGCTGAGGCATTTGGGAATGCCTTTCCGAAACTAATACTGTTTTATTGAATGAGGGGGTTATTTTGGCTAGGAAGTCGCTTGTTGTAAAAGCCCAAAGAAAACCAAAGTTTTCGAGCCGTCAGTACAACCGTTGCCCGATATGTGGACGGCGGAGGGCCTATTTAAGGACATTTGGAATTTGCCGAATCTGTTTCAGGAGCATGGCCTCAAGAGGAGAACTCCCTGGGGTGGTTAAATCAAGCTGGTAAATTTTGGAATTCTTTAACCCGGTAGGATGTGGATCGGGTTCATAGTAATCAGGGGGCAGAGTGAACAATGAGTATGACGGATCCGGTTGCTGACATGCTGACGCGTATTCGAAACGCGCTGCGGGCAGCACATGAAGTTGTTAACATTCCCAGTTCAACTTTAAAAATTAATTTGGCCAATGTCCTTAAGTCAGAGGGATACATCAAGAATCTCAGAATTATTTCTGATGGTCAGCATCGATACATCAGGGTGTTTCTGAAATTTGATAAGAACGGTATCCCCGTTATTGAAGGGCTGAAACGGATCAGCAAGCCAAGCTGCCGTGTTTATGCGGGTTATGACGAAATACCCGAAGTGTTAAACGGGTACGGCGTGAACATTGTTTCGACCTCTAAAGGGATCATGACGGATCGCGAGGCGCGGAAACAAAAAGTGGGTGGTGAAATTCTCTGCGCTGTTTGGTAGGTCCTAAAGATATCATAGAATGCATAAATCCGGAGGTTTTTGATGTCACGCATAGGCAAGCGGCCCATCCCGATAACAAAGGATGTCGAAGTTAAAATAAACGGTGATATGATGACCATAAAAGGGCCGAAAGGTGTCCTTCAGCGTCGCATACACAGTAAGATTAATGTTGAAATAAATGATGAGAGCCTGTTGCTTTCGACGCGCGATAACCACAGAGAAACGCGGTCGATTCACGGGCTTTTCGGAGCACTTATTTTGAACATGGTCACGGGTGTGACCAAAGGGTTTGAAAAGGCACTGGAAATTGTGGGTGTGGGATACCGGGCGGAACTTAACGGTAGAACGGTCATTTTCAACCTGGGATATTCGAATCCCGTTAATTTTGAACTTCCCGACGGCATTGATGCAAACGTTAACAAAAATAAGATTGTGCTGATGGGAATTGATAAAGAATTGCTGGGCAGGACAGCCGCTAAAATCCGAAGTTTGCGTAAGCCCGAGCCTTACAAAGGCAAAGGGGTTAAATATGCGGATGAAATAATTCGGAGAAAGGCAGGAAAAGCTGGAGCGGCCAAGTAACAAGATTGCACGAACAGAATGAAGGGATTGCCGAAATGGGTGCTGAGAGTGGTGGGAAAAGAAGATTAAAACGTAAAATGCGTGTCAGAAAGCGCGTGAGGGGAAGCTCAGAGAAGCCTCGCTTGTGTGTTTTCAGGAGCGGAAAACATATTTATGCTCAGCTGATTGATGATACGACAGGGCAGACCCTGGTTTCGGTGTCTTCTCTGTCAAAAGATCTGGCTGCTGAGATCGGCAAGGATGGGGGTAATAAAAAAGGCGCCGCCATCGTTGGGAAAGCCATTGGGGCTGCGGTCCTTGCAAAAGGGATAACGAAAATTGCGTTTGATCGAAATGGTTTTTTATACCACGGACGTGTAGAATCCCTGTCAAATGGGGCGAGGGAAAGCGGACTTCAATTTTGATGCGGCCGGATTTCCGGTTTCCGCGATTGAGGGAAGCGAATGAAAGTTTCGGGGTTCGTCGTCCGGATTTGAAAAATGGATTTGCGGGCCAAAAATGCGGTTTCTGACGAAGGGCAGGGGAGAGTTCCATTGTTTGAAGGAGATGATGAAGTTCAGCTAATTGAAAAGGTGGTCCACATTAACCGGGTGGCAAAGGTTGTAAAAGGTGGCCGACGGTTCAGTTTTAGCGCCATCGTTGTTGTGGGTGATGGCAATGGGACGGTTGGTTGTGGGCTTGGCAAAGCAAATCAGGTACCGGATGCGATCAGGAAAGGTATCGACAAGGCCAGGAAGGACATGACCATGGTCAGTTTGCATGAGTCCTCTATCCCTTATGAGATTATCGGGAAATGGGGTGCGGGCCGTGTTCTGTTAAAGCCTGCAGGTCCGGGTACGGGTCTAATCGCCGGTGGGGGTGTACGCGCAGTGTTAGAGGCGGCAGGGGTACAGAATATTCTGACGAAATGCCTGGGCTCCCATAATGCGCACAATATCGTAAAAGCCACCATTAAAGGATTAAGGTCACTGCGTGATCCGGCCGAAATCATGGCCCGAAGAGGAAAAGTACTGGAAAATGAGGGCGGGGCTGAGGATTCAACGGTTCAATAAATTTAAATAATGGAAATAGTTTCACAATTGAATTTGTTTCCAATGCTTTTGTAAGAGAGCCTGAAATCATGGAAGAAACAATTAAAGTTACCCTTGTAAAAAGCGGCATCGGTAAAAGCCAGAAAATTCGCGATACTTTGAGAGGGCTCGGCCTGACCAAGTTGAGGAAGACTGTTGAATTGAAAAATACACCACCGATCAGGGGAATGATCAGAAAAGTTTCATTTCTGGTAAAAGTTGGTTGAGAAAGATGGGAAAAGGCAATGAAGATTAATGAGCTTTCACCCGCTGAAGGGTCAAGACGTGGACGAAAGAGAGTTGGCAGGGGGCCCGGGTCAGGACATGGGAAAACCAGCTGCCGCGGGCACAAGGGGCAGAATTCCCGTTCCGGCGGAGGTGTCCGTCCGGGTTTTGAAGGGGGTCAGATGCCTATACACCGGCGCCTGCCAAAACGTGGGTTCAAGAATCCGTTTCGGAAAGAATACAGTGTTGTGAATGTGGGTGATTTAAGTCGTTTTGAGCCTAACACGCAGCTGGATCCGGATATTTTGAAAGAAGCGGGGCTGGTATGGAAGATGCTGGATGGCGTTAAGTTGCTCGGCAGCGGTGAAATTTCACAGCCCCTGGTGGTTCGAATACACAAGATCAGCCATTCGGCAAGAGAGAAAATAGAGGGTGCCGGGGGCAGGGTGGAAATTCTCTAGATCTTTTTGCCTTACCTTTAGTTTGGTGGTCCCTTACAAAACCATGATGTGAGACCTTTGAAAAATGTTCAACTTCGTTCAAGATCAAGGCGCATGAGGATTAAATTCCGAATGCAACGCGGAGATCGCGCGAAAGGGGACGCTTTGCGAAGGTCTCGATGCGAGATGATTGAATGATTGGTGGCCTACAGAATATTACCAAAATTCCGGAGTTGAAGAAAAAGATTCTGTTCACTCTGTTGATGCTGGCCGTTTATCGAGTCGGGTGTCACATTCCAACGCCTGGAATTGATGGGGCGGCATTGTCCGCCTTTTTTAGTTCCAAACAGGGGACGCTTTTTGGACTCTTTGACATGTTTTCCGGCGGTGCCTTGAGTCAGATGTCGGTTATGGCTCTGGGGATCATGCCCTACATCAGCGCTTCTATTATTTTGGAATT
Source organism: uncultured Desulfobacteraceae bacterium (assembly GCA_964412835.1). Lineage (GTDB taxonomy): Bacteria > Desulfobacterota > DSM-4660 > Desulfatiglandales > Desulfatiglandaceae > NaphS2. Next base: position 10,359 of record CAYPQJ010000005.1, read on the forward strand.
GATGACCGTTGTGGTTCCCTATCTTGAAAAGCTGAAAAAGGAAGGGGAGCAGGGACGAAAAAAGATTACACAATATACACGCTACGGAACTGTAATCCTGAGTGTTATTCAGGGTTTCGGTATTGCTGTGGGTCTTGAGAACATGAGCAGTCCCGGGGGCGTGATGGTGGTACCCGTGGGCGGCTGGGGGTTTCGTATTTTAACCGTTATTACACTCACCGCAGGGACTTCTTTTCTCATGTGGCTGGGCGAGCAAATTACAGAAAGAGGAATCGGTAACGGCATATCTTTGATCATTTATTCAGGCATTGTTGCCGGGCTTCCGGTGGCGGTGATGAACAGTTTCAGACTCATGGGCACTGGTGAGTTAACGCCCTTTTTTCTGGCCCTTCTTGTGGTCCTCATGATTGCTGTGGTAGGGGTCATCGTTTTTGTGGAGAGAGGGCAGAGAAGGATTCCTGTGCAATATGCCAAACGGGTGGTGGGCCGCAAGATGTATGGGGGGCAGACAACGCACCTTCCTCTGAAGGTGAATACGGCAGGTGTTATTCCGCCGATTTTTGCGTCTTCCATCATCATGTTTCCGGCAACCATCGCCAATTTTTTGAGCGTTGAGGAATATCCCTGGTTGCAACACATTGTCAATATGATGGCGCCCGGGCACATCGTTTACACATTGATTTATGTGACGTTTATTTTCTTCTTCTGCTATTTTTATACCGCCGTTCACTTTAACCCGGTGGATGTAGCTGATAATATGAAACGTTCCGGCGGATTTATTCCAGGTATCAGGCCAGGGAAAAATACTGCTGAGTATATTGATCGTGTATTGACAAGACTGACTTTTTCGGGTGCCATTTACGTTTCGGCGGTTTGTATTTTGCCCAATATTTTGATTTATCAATTGAACGTGCCTTTCTATTTTGGTGGAACCGCTCTTCTGATTGTGGTGGGTGTTGCTATGGACACAACGAATCAGATTGAGTCCCATATGCTGACGCGGCATTATGATGGTTTTATGAAAAAGGGCTTTGGTAAAACGAAATAGTCTAATAGTCTCGTTTTTACAGTATTCAGGGACCCGCGTTTCCGGCATGTTGTGGGGATTTTTATGGCTTTTTTTAAAAAACCTGTTCAACCCGCAGGATTGATACCATGGGCGAAGATGAATCCATTGAAGTTCAAGGTGTTGTGATTGAGACGCTGCCGAACGCGCAGTTTAGGGTTGAACTGAAGAATGGTCACAGGTTGTTGGGTCACATTTCCGGAAAAATGAAACAGAACTTTATCAGGATTTTGCCGGGAGATATGGTGACCATAGCGTTATCTCCCGACGATTTGAACCGGGGAAAGATCGTGTACAGAGCGTCATCATAACGCTTTATTTTGACGGATATCGAATTTCAAGGAACGGGTGCGGTTATGAAAGTGAGACCATCGGTTAAAAAGATGTGCAAGAAATGCAAGATCATTCGGAGGCATGGTATTACTCGGGTGATATGCGAGAACCCTCGTCATAAGCAGAGGCAGGGATAGTTTTTTCCTATTGTGGCAGTTCAATTACCAAAGACTGTGGTTGGGGACTGTTGATAGAACAATCAGGTGTGGAAGAGGAGCTAAAGATTGGCAAGGATCGCAGGCGTCGATTTACCAAGAGGAAAGAGGATAGAGATCGCTCTGACGTATATATATGGCATCGGGAGAACTTCTTCCCAGAAAATGCTTTCCGAAGCAGGTATTGATTGGGATACCAAATCGGATGAGTTGACCTCTGAACAGATCACCCGTATTCGAAAGATTATCGACGAAAAACATACCGTTGAGGGTGATCTCAGGCGAGAAGTGTCCATGAATATCAAGAGGCTTATGGACTTGGGGCTCTATAGAGGGTTAAGACACAGGCGCGGATTACCGGTCCGGGGGCAGAGAACCAGCACCAATGCCAGGACAAGAAAGGGCCCCAGAAGGGGAGTGGTGGGGAAACGGAAGTAATAGAGAATTGAGGAAATAGAATGGCAAGAACCGAAAAAAAGAAAGGCCGGTCCAAGCGGGAGAAGAAAAATGTCCCGACGGGGATTGTTCATATTCAGTCCACTTTCAATAATACCATTGTCACCATCACGGATACGAGCGGCAATGTTGTTGCTCAGTCAAGTGCAGGGCGGGGCGGTATAAAAGGCTCAAGAAAGAGTACGCCTTTTGCGGCTCAAATTGCAGGGCGGGATGCGCTCCGAAAGGCCATGGACCAGGGTATGCGTGTGGCTGAAGTTCGCGTGAAAGGGCCTGGTGTGGGTCGTGAAGCCGCTCTTCGTTCGTTGCAGGTAGAGGGGTTTACGGTCACAATGATCCGCGATGTCACGCCCATACCCCATAACGGTTGTCGGCCTCCGAAAAGGCGAAGGGTTTAATTTGTCATCTTTTTATTTTTGTAAATTAAAAAACGCATGTTCAAACATACGAACATCAGACATAACTATGGAAGGTAGGAGGGGCTAGTTTGGCCAGATATACGGATTCTTCATGCAGGTTGTGCCGACGTGAAAATTTGAAACTTTTCCTTAAGGGCGACCGGTGTTACGGCGATAAATGCGCTTTTGAGAGACGGGCTTACGCGCCTGGACAACATGGCCAGAGAAGAGGGGGAAAGCTCTCTGATTACAGCCAGCAGCTCAGGGAGAAACAGAAGGTAAAGAGAATTTATGGTATTTTAGAGAAACAGTTCAAAGGCTACTATTACAGGGCAGAAAAACAAAAGGGAATTACCGGGACAAATCTGCTTCTATTGCTTGAAAGTAGACTAGACAACGTTGTGTACAAGATGGGGTTTGCAGCGTCAAGAACACAGGCCCGGCAGTTGATCAGACATAACCACTTTTTGGTAAACCAGAGAAAAGTCAATATTCCTTCGTATCAGGTTAAAGTGGGCGATGTCGTTGAGGCAAAAGAAAAAAGCCGAGAAGTTTCCCAGGTTATTGAGGCGATGGAGACTGTGGTCAGGCGGGGTGTTCCGGGCTGGATGGAAGTAGAAAAGGAAGCTTTTAAGGGGACAATGAAAGAGCTTCCCAACCGAGAAGATCTCACGATGCCGATTCAGGAACAGCTTATTGTGGAATTGTACTCTAAGTAGGGACAGCAGGCTGAAGCGCTACCGGGGTAGCATTTCAAATCTTGAATTAATCAATGGGGGAGGCTTTTTTGGCAGATCTAAAAAGCAGAAATTGGCGGGAATTGATAAAGCCGAAACGGATTGAAATCGATCAAGAAACCAATACAAATACCTATGGAAAATTTGTATGTGAGCCGCTTGAGAGGGGTTTTGGGATTACGATCGGCAATGCGTTGAGGCGAATTCTGCTATCATCCCTGCAGGGGGCGGCGATCGTTTCAGTTAAGTTTGATAACGTCGTTCACGAGTTCTCCAGTATGCCGGGTGTATTGGAGGATGTTACCGATATCATTCTCAATCTGAAGGAGATTAAACTTAAGACCCTTAATGTTGAGGAGGCTGTCGTTCGTATCAATCGTGAAGGTGAAGGGGTTGTCACCGCCGGGGATATCGAGACGGAAGGGTTTGTTGAGGTTCTTGAACCGGATCAGCACATTGCCACCTTGAACAAAGAAGGCAAACTGAACATGGAAATGGTGGCCATGATGGGGAAAGGCTATGTTCCCGCCGAAAGGCTGAAGGACGAAAATACACCCATCGGCGTTATTGCCCTTGATGCGGCGTTTTCATGTGTTAAGAAAGTAAATTATGTGGTCACCAATTCGAGAGTTGGGCAAGTCACGGATTATGATAAGCTCACATTGGAGATCTGGACTGACGGCTCTGTTTTTCCTGAAGATGCGGTTGCATTTGCAGCCAAGATTCTTAAGGAACAGATGAACCCGTTTATTAATTTCGAAGAAGAAATAGAGCCTGTAGAGGAAGAAGAAGTCAACCAGGAAGAAGATGTCAACGAGAATCTTTTCCGTCCCGTTTCCGACCTTGAATTGTCTGTTCGGTCTGCCAATTGCCTACAAAATGCCAAAATCAACCTGATTGGAGAGCTGGTTCAAAAAACAGACGCAGAAATGCTCAAGACTAAGAATTTTGGACGGAAATCGTTGAACGAAATAAAGGCCATTCTGTCGGATATGGGGCTTTCCCTGGGAATGAAGCTTGATTTTTTTCCACCTTCCCAGGAGTCGGATGAAGACGCAGGAAAAACGGATTCGCCCGAGGAGAATGAGACTTCTACAGAAGTTGAGGAAATCACTGCGCCGGCAGTAGAGACTGAAGATAAGAAATCTACTGCGCAGGAGGGTGAGGTGACAGAAGAAGAAAAAGGTGACAAAAAGGTTCAGGAATAGGGGAAAAATCCATGAGGCACAGGAAGGCTGGAAATCAGTTAGGGCGGAATACAAGTCACCGCAGGGCGATGTTTAGAAACATGGTCACGTCGCTTTTCAAATATGAGCAGATCGAAACCACTGACGCCAAAGCCAAAGCAATCAGGCCGATCGCTGAAAAGATGATAACCCTTGCGAAAAGAGGCGATCTCCATGCGCGGCGTCAGGCGCTCAGCTATATGCAGGATAAAGAAGTTACGCACAGGCTTTTCGATGAATTGAAAGGTCGTTTTGCGAGCCGGGAGGGCGGATATCTCAGAATCGTCAAAAAGGGCTTTCGAAAAGGGGATGGCGCTTCCATTTCGGTTGTACAGCTTCTGTCAAATGACGAAGGGGAGGCAGCCGCAAAGAACTGATAGTAAAAAGGATTTTTAATATCTAATAGAATTTTTTTACAGCATTTTGTTTTTCATATTAAAGGGTTGCTCATTCACTGCTTGAAGGCAGCGAGCGGTCGTTTAGCTAGAAGACAGGTTATGAAACCAAGCGGGAGAAACAATTGAAACCCTCTTGTCCGATTCGGGCAAGAGGGTTTTTTTCGGGGGTTAACTGTGAGGACATTCGAACATAAAGACCTTCTTGGCATGGAGGCATTGTCTGCTGCTGACATCAGATTAATTCTGAACACTGCTGATTCCCTGAAGCCAATTTCTTTGAGGGATATCAAAAAAGCACCGACGCTCAGGGGCAAGAGTGTGGTCAATTTTTTTTACGAGCCCAGCACCAGAACAAGGTCTTCATTTGAAATTGCTGCAAAAAGGTTGAGTGCGGACACTTTCAGCCTTTCGGCTTCAACAAGCAGTATGGTTAAAGGCGAAACGCTTCTGGATACCGCCAGAAATCTACAGGCAATGAATCCGGATGTTATTGTTCTTCGGCACTCCTCAAGTGGTGCGCCTTATGTTTTTGCGAAAGAGTTGAGGGCTTCTGTTATCAATGCTGGTGACGGTATCAATGAGCATCCGACCCAGGCACTACTTGATCTTTACACCATCCGGGAGAAAAAAGGCGGTATTAAAGGGCTGAAAATTGCAATTATAGGCGATATTGCCCATAGCCGGGTAGCGAGGTCCGATATCATCGGTCTGCTCAAGATGGGTGCCGATGTTACGGTTGCCGGACCGCCGACCCTGATTCCCAAGGGCATAGAGGCCATGGGTGTCTCAGTTTCAAATGATCCGGCAATTGCCGTAAAAGATTCTGATGTGATTATGCTATTACGGGTTCAGTTTGAGCGGCAAAGTAAGCTTCTTTTCCCCAGCATTCGGGAGTATGGCACCTTTTTCTGCCTCAACGAAAATATGCTCAAGGGTGCTAAAAAAGATGTGATTGTGATGCATCCAGGCCCTTTAAATCGGGGCGTTGAGATTTCCAATGGCGTTGCAGACGGGCCTTACTCCGTTATTCTTGACCAGGTGGCCAATGGTGTAGCCGTTCGAATGGCGGTGCTCTATCTTTTGATTGGAGGCGCGAAGAGTGATAACGTTGATTAAAGGGGGTGAGGTAGTTGATCCTCATTCGGGTACGGTCGAGGAACGAGATATCTTAATCGAAAACGGTAATATTTCTCGAATTTTTCCCAAAGAGGCTTTGAGAAAAGATTCAGCGGTTTCAGCGACCATTGACGCGATTGGCAAAATGATCATTCCGGGTCTGGTGGATATTCATACCCATTTAAGAGAGCCAGGGTTTGAATACAAGGAAACCATCGCTACCGGCGCAATGGCCGCCGCCGCCGGAGGCTATTCTGCCATCGCCTGTATGCCCAACACGGCTCCGCCGAACGATTGTCGTTCGGTTACGGAGTTCATTATTGAGCAGGGCAAAAGAGCTGAAGGGGCAGCAGTTTATCCCATCGCCACCATCAGTAAAGGACAAAAGGGAGAATCTCTTGTTGACTTCTGCGAACTGGCTGCCGCAGGTGCGGTGGGTGTTTCAGATGACGGGTTTCCCGTTGTCAATAGTGAACTTATGCGACGGGCCCTTGAATACGCCCGTTATTGTGGATTGACCGTAATTTCCCATTGTGAAGATCTGAATCTCTCCAAAGGCGGGGTGATGCATGAAGGTGAAATCTCAACCCGGATCGGTTTGCCGGGGATAGCGTGTGCCAGTGAAGATATTTTCGTTTACAGAGAAATCTCACTTGCCCGGCTGACCCGTTGTCCTGTCCATATCGCGCATGTCAGCACCGGTGTTTCGGTTGAATTGATACGTCGCGCCAAGGAAGAGGGCCTCCCGGTGACTGCTGAAACCGCTCCCCACTATTTCACCCTGGATCATGGGTCTGTGGTGGGTTACGATACACGGTATAAGGTCAATCCGCCATTGAGGACGTCAGAGGATGTGGCTGAAATCAAAAAGGGTCTTGCCGACGGCGTTATTGATGTGATCGCCACTGACCATGCTCCGCACGACAGCCTTGAAAAGGATGTGGAATTCGACAACGCGGCATTCGGTATGATCGGGCTTCAAACGGCGCTCCCGTTGACATTGGAACTGGTAAGAGACGGGGTCATTACACTGCCGGATGCCATTAGGAAGCTCTCATCCAATGGGGCGGCTGTTCTGGGTATTCCCGGTGGCGAAATTAAAGAGGGGGGAATTGCTGATCTGGCCATTATTGATGTGGACTGTGAATATGGTTTTGAAGAAAAAGATATTCTTTCAAAAAGCAAGAACTCCCCTTTCCTGGGAAGAATGCTGAAAGGGCGATGCGACTTGACAATGGTCGGAGGGAAGATTGTCTATCAGCGAGAAACCTAAGATCCTCGTGGTTGATGATGAAAAGAGCATGCGAGAGTTCCTGGATATCGTGTTGGCCAAGGAGGGTTACCATGTAGTTTGTGCCGGAGACGGCGAAGAAGCCTGCCAGGTTTTGGAAAAAGGGCGTTTTGATTTGGTCATTACCGATATTCGAATGAAAACCGTTGACGGATTGGGGGTGCTGAGAAAAGTCAAGGAAGTCAGCCCTTCTACCGTGGTTGTCTTAATTTCCGCTTTTGCCACTGCTGAAACCGCCGTCGAGGCTATGAAAGAGGGGGCCTACGACTATATTCCCAAACCATTCAAGGTCTATGATTTTAAACGTATCATCTCTGAAGCATTGAAATCCTCCCAATCAACCATTCTAGTTGATGTTTTGCCCACAAAAGAAAGACTTCATTTTGGATCGTTGATCGGTGAAAGTCCGCGGATGCGTAAAGTGTATGATCTTATCCAGCGGGTTTCAGGAACGAAGACCAATATTTTGATTACCGGAGAAAGCGGCACCGGAAAAGAATTGGTGGCACGGGCGATTCATAAACTGAGCGATCGCAGGGACAGGCCCATTGTGGTCATTAATTGTGCAGGCATCCCGGAAAACCTCATTGAAAGTGAGCTTTTCGGTTTTAAAAAGGGGGCTTTCACCGGCGCCACGGCCGATAAAGAAGGCTTGTTTGGCGTTGCCGATGGGGGAACGGTTTTTCTAGATGAGATCGGTGAGCTTTCACCGGTCATCCAGGTAAAGTTGTTGCGGGTCAT